>DASXRH010000284.1:0-6038 GCA_036506715.1 Acidimicrobiales bacterium | reverse complement strand
CCAGGGCTTCAGCGAGCCCGACGCGGGCAGCGACCTGGCCAACCTGCGCACGCTGGCCGTGCGCGACGGTGACGAGTACGTCGTCACCGGCACCAAGGTGTGGACCTCCACCGCCCACCTGGCCCGCTGGGGCCTGTTCCTGGTGCGCACCGACGCCGGGGCCATCGCCCGGGGCGCCAAGCACGAGGGCATCACCGCGCTGGTCGTCGACATGGCCGTGCCCGGCATCACCTGCACGCCGATCCGGGAGATCACCGGCGAGGCCATGTTCTGCGAGGTGTCCTTCGCCGAGGCCCGGGTGCCGGTGGCGTACCGGCTCGGGGCCGAGGGCGACGGGTGGAACGTGGCCATGGGCACGCTGGCCCACGAGCGGGCCGGCACCGGCGGCATCGCCATCGGCCTGCGGGCCGAGCTGGCGCGGATGGTGCGGGCCGCCCGCGAGCACAACCCGGATGCCCTGGCCGATCCGGGCCTGCGCGAGCGGATCGCCCGGCTCTACGCCCAGGTCGAGCTGACCCGGCTGCTCAACGCCCGGGCCCTGTCCAAGGTGCTGAAGGGCGAGCGGTCGTGGCCCGAGGCCCAGCTGGCCAAGCTCCAGTGGAGCCACCTGTCCCAGGCCCTGGCCGAGCTGGATCTCGACCTGCTCGGCCCGCTGGGGGTGCTGGCCAAGGGCGGGCCGGACGCCGTCAGCGGCGGCCACGCCGCCCACAACTACCCCTGGCAGCGCTACACGTCGATCGGCGCCGGCGCCACCGAGGTGCAGAAGAACATCATCGCCGACCGCGCCCTCCACCTGCCGCGGCGCTAGCCGGCAGCAGTTCGAGCAGCTGGCCGTCGGGGTCGCGGACCATGATCGCCCGCCCGCCCACGTCGGTGTCGGCCAGCACCTCGCCGCCGTGGGCGGCCACCGCCGCGCAGGTGGCGGGCACGTCGTCGACGGTGAAGGACAGGTGGGTGAGGCCCGGCTCGGTGAACGACCGGTGGCGCGCCGGGTCGTTGCGGTCCCGGTCGAAGTGGAGCAGTTCGAGCACGAACTCGTCCCGAGCCAGGTAGACGGCCGTGAGGCCCACCGGTGCCGGTACCTGCAGCAGGCGGGACGTGGCGGCGTCGGGCACCCGCACCTCGTCGCGGTGGGAGAAGCCGAGGACCGCCTCGTAGAACCGGCGGGACCGGTCGAGGTCGGTCACGCACAGCCCCACATGGTTGACGGCGCTCATCGGCGGGGATCGTAGGCCCTGACCTAACATCGGCGTCATCTTGGCCGCCGCTCTCGACCCCGAGCTGTTCCTGCCGGAGCCCGAGCCCCGGCCGGTGCTCGCCACCATCATCTCGGTCGACGATCACCTGGTCGAGCCGGCCGACATGTTCGCCGGCCGCCTGCCGGCCCGCCTCCAGGACCGGGCGCCCCGTGTCGTCGTCGACCGCAGGGGCCACGAGGTATGGGAGTTCGACGGCCAGCGCCACAGCCAGGTGGGGATGAACGCCGTCGCCGGCCGGCGGCCCGAGACCGTGGCGGTCGAGCCGTTCCGCTTCGATCAGATGCGGCCCGGGTGCTACGACGTCGACGCCCGGGTCCACGACATGGACCTCAACGGCGTGTGGGCCTCGCTCAGCTTCCCCTCGATGATCACCGGGTTCTGCGGCCGGGTGTACTCGCAGTGCTCCGACCCCGAGCTGGGCCTGGCCACCACCCGGGCCTTCAACGACTGGGTGCACGACGCCTGGTGGCAGCCCCACCCCGACCGCATCATCCCCCTCGGCATCACCTGGCTGCCCGACCCCGAGGCGGGCGCCGCCGAGATCCGCCGCAACGCCGCCCGCGGCTTCCGGGCCGTCACCCTGCCCGAGCGTCCCCACCGCATCGGGCTGCCGTCGATCTTCGACGAGCACTGGGCGCCGATCCTGGCCGCCTGCGCCGAGACCGGGACCGTGGTGTGCCTGCACGTCGGGTCGTCGGGCGTGGGCGACATCCCGCCCGGCTGCGACCGGGCGATCATGCCCCTCGTCGCCACGCAGTTCACCCAGCTCTCGCTCCAGGCCTGCACCGAGTGGCTGTGGGCTGGGTGGACGGTCCGCTTCCCCGACCTCGAGGTGGCCATGGCCGAGGGCGGCATCGGCTGGGTGGCGATGCTCGTCGACCGGCTCGACAACATCGTCGACCGCTCGGGCTACGGGGTCGGGTGGGACGAGCGCCCCGCCGACGTGCTGCGCCGCAGCTTCTGGTTCTGCACGATCGACGACCCGTCGACCATCGACACCCGCCACGCCATCGGCCTCGACCACATCATGGTGGAGGTCGACTACCCCCACGGCGACGGCACCTGGCCCGACACCCAGGCGGTGATCGAGGCGGCCTGGGGTCACCTGCCGGCGGCCGAGCGCCGCAAGCTGTGCTGCGAGAACGCCGCGGCCCTCTTCCGTCACCCGCTGCCGGCGCGGGTGCTGCCCGAGGGCCCGAGCACGTAGTGGCCGTCGTCGGGGTGGGGGTACCAGCCCCCGGCGGCGGCGGTGCCGCCGTCGACGTGGATCGTCTGGCCGGTGACGTAGGCGGCCAGGGCGGAGGCGAGGAACACCGCGGCGCCGGCCATCTCGTCCACGTGGCCGGCCCGTCCCATGGGCACGACGCCGGCGATCGGGAGCTGCTCGCCCGGGGGCGCCATGGCCATCAGACCCTCGGTCAACGTGAAGTCGGGGGCCAGGCAGTTCACCCGGATGCCGTGGGGCGCCAGCTCCAGCGCCGCCGTGCGGGTGAGGCTGATCACCCCGGCCTTGGCGGCGGCGTAGGCGGCGAAGCCGGGCGCGGCCCGGGTGCCCTCGATCGAGGCGATGTTGACGATGCTGCCCCCGGTGCCGGCGGCGACCATGGCCCGGGCCACCCGCTGGGTGCACAGCAGCACCTGGCCGAGGTTGGCCCGCCAGAGGGCGTCCCATCCCGTGGGCGTGGTCTCCAGCAGCGGCGAGCGGAAGGTCCCGCCCGCGTTGTTGACCAGCACGGTGGGCACGCCGAGGTCGGCCACGGTGGCGGCCAGGGCGGCGTCGACCTGGTCCTCGACCCGCACGTCGGTGACGCACGCCAGCCCGCCCACCTCGTCGGCCGCCGCCCGCGCCGCCGTCTCGTCCCTCTCCCACACCGCCACCCGGGCCCCGAAGGCGGCCAGCCCGGCCGCGATCCCGCGGCCGATGCCGGCGCCCCCGCCGGTGACCACCGCGACCCGGCCCGCCAACGACGCCGAGTTCGTGTCCAGCACCACGGCGCCGACCGTACCCGTGGAGCGACGGGCCGACCATGACCACGCTGGGGCCCCTCGTGGCGGCCGACGAGACGTTCCACCACCAGATCACCGACACGTTCGCCACCGTGGCGCAGTCCGACCGGTCGTGGACCGAGAAGGTGTGCGCCATGGCCGCCCCGCGGGACGGGTCGGTGCAACTCGCCTTCGGCATGGGCAAGTACCCCAACCGGGGCGTGCTCGACGCCTACGCCGGGGTGAGCCGGGGCGTCGAGCAGTGGACGGTGCGGTCGAGCCGGCGGCTGTTCCCCGACGTCGAGCGGCTGGCGACCGGGCCCATCCGCTACGACGTGGTCGAGCCGCTGCGGGTCGTCCGCTTCAGCCTGGCGCCCAACGACGTGGTGCCGATCAGCTTCGAGTGGACGTTCACCGGGGCGGTGCCGCCGGCGCTGGAGCAGCCCGAGCACCACCGCAGCCGGGACGGCCTGCGGCTCGACGCCGACATCGTCCGCTACCACCACATCGGCACGGCCTCGGGCTGGGTCGAGGTCGACGGCACCCGGAGCGAGCTCGACGACGCCGCCGCCGTGTCGACCCGCGACCACTCCTGGGGCGTGCGCTACATGGTGGGCGCGCCGGCGGCCGACGTGGAGGAGGCGGTCCGGCCGGCCAGCGTGTCGAGCACGGTCATGTGGTCGCCGATCCTGTGCGAGCGGCCCGACGGCAGCCGCTACGGCCTCCACCTCTATTACCAGCGCCACGGGATGGGCGGTTGGCAGCGGGTGGAGCTCCAGGGTGGGGTCGAGCACCCCGACGGGCGCCGCGAACCCTTCGCCGCGCTGGTGGTCGACGACGCCCGGGTGCGGGACGACAACCGCCGGCTCCAGGGCGCCACGCTGCAGGCCACCATGGTCGACGGGTCGGCCCGGCCGCTGACCGTCACGGCCCTCGGCGACACCGGCTTCCATCTCGGCGCCGGGCTGTACTTCGGCTTCGACGGCCACTGGCATGGTGAGTGGCGGGGCGACCTCCACGTCGACGGCGAGCACGTGCCCGACTGCAGCGACCCGGCCACCGCGCGCCGCCTGCACCAGATGCGGGACAACCTCGTGCGGGTCGACGACCCGGTGGGCGGGGGCACGGGCTGGGGCAACCTCCAGAGCATCTTCGCCGGGCCCCACCCCGACATCGGGCTGAGCGAGGACGCCAGCTTCCTGTGACGCTGGCCGCCACCCGGGACCTGGGCGAGCTGCGGGCCGGTCTGGAGCGGTGGCTCGGCCGGCCGGTGGGCGGCCTGCGGCGGCCCGCGCCCGGGTTCTCCTGCGAGACCGTGGTGGTCGACGACGAGGTGGTGGTGCGGCTGCCGCCGGTGGGCGACGGGATCTTCCCCGCCTACGACCTGGCCCAGCAGGCCGCGGTCCAGGCGGCAGCCGGCGCCGCCGGGGTGCCGGTGGCCGGCCCGGCCCGCTACGAGCCCGACCCGTCGTTCCTGGGGGCGCCGTTCGTGGCCATGCCCTTCGCCGACGGCCCGATCCCCGGCGACTTCCCGCCCACCGACCCGTGGCTGGCCGGCCTGCCCGGCGACGGCGCCCGGGCCGCGGTGTGGCGGTCGTTCCTGGGGACGCTGCCGCTGGTGCAGCGCGCCGACCCCGCGGGGCTGGGCCTGCGCACCGGCCTGGCCGCCGAGCTCGACTGGTGGGACGGCTACGTGGGCTGGGCCACCGACGGCGCCCCGCCCCCCGCGCTGGCCGGCGCGCTGGCCTGGTGCCGGTCCGCCGCCCCCACCGCCGAGCCGCCGGGCGGGGTGCTCTGGGGCGACGTCCGCCTGGGCAACGTCGTGTTCGACCCGGCCACGCTCGCCCCCCGGGCCGTCCTCGACTGGGACATGGCGTCGGTGGGCCCCGCCGAGATGGACCTGGCCTGGTACCTCGCCCTCGACGCCGTGCAGTCCGACCTGTCGGGCCTGGCCGTCGCCGGGTTCGGCGACCGGGAGGCGGCGATCGCCCTGGTGGCCGAGGGCCTGGGCCGGCCGCTGGCCGATCTCGGGTGGTACGAGGTGTTCGCGCTGGTGCGGGCGAGCGCGATCTCGACCCGCATCGCCCTGCTGTTCGAGCGGGCCGGGCGGCGGACCCGGCTCCGGGTGGGCGAGGACCCCACGCTGGCCGCCGCCGTGGCCCGCATCGAGCGGGGCCTATGAGCGGTCCGAGAAGGCGATGACGCCGGCCAGGAACGCGTCGATGTCGGCGGTCTTCATCTCGACGATGGGCTTCATGTCGGGAAGGTAGTGCTCGAACCGGTCGCCCTCGATGGCGGCCGCGATCCCGGCGGCCACCGTCGCGGCCGGTTCGAGCGGGCCGTCGTAGAGCGGCGGGTCGTTGCCCGGCTGGTCCCAGATCTCGGTGTCGATGGCGCCGGGCAGCACCAGGCGGACGTCCACGCCCGTGTCCCACAGGTCGAGCTGCATCGCCTCGGACCAGCCGGCGAGGGCGAACTTCGACGCGCAGTAGGCGGCCTCGCCCAGGATGCCGGCGCGGCCGCCGAAGCTGGACACGTTCACGACCATCCCCCGGTCCCGCTCGAGCATGCGGGGCAGCAGCGCTAGCGACATCCGCACCGGCGCCTCGAAGTTGACCGCCATCGTGTCGCGGACCTCGTCGACCGTGAGGTCGGTCACCCGCCGGCGCCGGGGGACGGCGGCGTTGTTCACCAGCACGTCGATGCCGCCCATCTCGTCCCAGGCCCGCACGGCCAGGGCCTCGGCGGCGTCGGTGTCCCCGAGGTCGGCCACCCACATCCGCGACGCCGGCC
>DASXRH010000283.1:0-6060 GCA_036506715.1 Acidimicrobiales bacterium | reverse complement strand
AGGCCGCCGTCGAGCGGACGGCCCGCCGGCGCGGTGTAGCCGAGGCCCAGGTGATTCGCGAGGCGATCGCCCAGGCCGTCGAGCGCCCGCGGCCCAAGGGGGGGCTGTTCGCCGACGAGCCGTACGCCGACCGGGCCGACGACCTGCTGGCCGGCTTCGGCGACCGGTGATCGTCGCGGACACGAGCGGGCTCCTGGCGCTGTTCAACCGCAGCGAGCCCCGGCATCGCGCGGTCAGCGAGGTGGTGGCCGCCTCGCCAGACCAACTCCTCGTGTCGCCCTACGTCGTGGCCGAGCTCGACCATCTCGTGGCCACCCGGTCCGGTGTCGACGCCGAGCTGGCCGTGCTGGCCGAGCTGTCCGGGGGCGCCTACGAGCTGGCGAGCTTCGCCGCCGGTGACCTCGACCGGGCCCGGGGCGTCATCTCCCGCTATCGCGACCAGGACATCGGCGTGGCCGACGCCTCGCTGGTGGTGCTGGCCGAGCGGTGGAGCACCCGCGACATCCTCACGCTCGACCACCGGCACTTCGGCGTCGTGCGGCCGCTCACCGGGGGGCGCTTCCGGCTGCTCCCAGGCGCATGACCCTGCGGACCGGCATCGTGGCCCTCGAGGCCCCCGCCGACCCCCTTGCCTGGCGGGACCGGGTGCGGGCGGTCGACGACCAGGGCCACGACGTGCTGCTCATGGCCGACCACCTGGGGATGTGGCCACCCTTCACGCCGCTGGTGGCGGCGGCCCAGGCCAGCGACCGGCTGCGGTTCGGCACCCAGGTGCTCAACATCGACTTCTGGAACCCGGTGCTGCTGGCCCGGGAGGTGGCGGCCGCCGACGTGCTCACCGGCGGGCGGCTGGAGGTGGGGTTCGGAGCCGGGCACGCGGCGGTCGAGTACGCGGCGGCCGGCATCGGCTACGACCGGCCGGCGGTGCGCATCGGCCGGCTGGCCGAGGCCGTGCCCATCGTGCGGCGGCTGCTGGCCGGCGAGACCGTCGACCACCACGGCGAGCACTACCGGTGCGAGAGGGCCGAGATCGGCATCGCCCCCACCCAGCAGCCGGTGCCCGTGATGATCGGCGGCAACGGCGACCGGCTCCTGCGGCTGGCGGCGGCCGAGGCCGACATCGTCGGGCTCACCGGGTTCACGGCCGGCACCGGGCGCACCCACACCGACCTCAGCCACTTCACCTGGGACGGCCTGGCCGACCGCATCGCCCACGTGCGCCGGCACGGCGGTACGGGGGCGCTGTCGGTGCTCGTGCAGCACGTCGAGATCACCGGCGACCGGCGGGCAGCCGCCGCCGCGTTCGCCCAGGGCCAGGTCGACGTGGACGTGGTCG
This sequence comes from Acidimicrobiales bacterium, assembly GCA_036506715.1. Lineage (GTDB taxonomy): Bacteria > Actinomycetota > Acidimicrobiia > Acidimicrobiales > VFJN01 > ZC4RG19. Next base: position 4,724 of record DASXRH010000283.1, on the reverse strand, counting down.
CAGACAGCCCGTTCGTGCTGCTGGGGTCCGAGGCCGGGGTGGCCGAGCAGCTGGCCCGGCTGCAGGCCGCCGGCGTGTCCTACGTGACCGCGTTCGAGCGGTCGGCGGCGGCGCTGGCCCGAGCCGTGGACCGCACCTGACGGTGAGCGCCGCCGACCGGATGCGGCTGACGTCCGGCTGATGCGTCGGCCCTGGTATCCAGGGTGGCACCACGGCACTCTGTCGTGGCGTGGCGGACGCGACAGGACCATCGGAGCGGCATGGACGACCTTCGGGCCGGACGGGGTGATCCCTGGGATCACGATCCCGGTCCGCCCCGCAACCGATCGTGGGCCCGGCTGTTCGCCGAGGTCCCGAACTACCGCGCCCTCGGCCGCGCCGCCACCGGCGAGGATCGGTTCCGCTGGCAGTTCGGGCCCGTGTTCTACCGGGGGCGGCTGGGCGACAACCAGGTCAAGGTGCTGGTCGTCGGCCAGGACGCGGGGTCGGACGAGGCGCTGGCCCACCGGTCGTTCGTGGGAGAGTCGGGGACCCGGGTCCAGCACCTGCTGGCCCACCTGGGCATCACCCGCTCGTACCTGTGCCTCAACACGTTCGCGTACTCGATCACCGGCCAGTACCGCGGCCTCGAGCGCCTGGCCCAGGACCCCGGTTCGCCCGTGGCCCGGCACCGCAACCGGCTGCTCGACTACGCCGCCGCCCGCAACGACCTGCGGCTGGTGATCGCCGTCGGGAGGGCCGCCCGCGAGTCGGTCCTGTCGTGGAACCGCCACCGCGGCGGCCAGGGCGACGCCGGCGGCGGCGAGCTGCACACGGTCGACGCGGCCGCCATCGGGTCGCGGGTGCGGCTGGTCGACGTCGTCCACCCCGGGGCGGCGTCGTCGGGGGCGCCGGCCGACGTCGAGGCCAGCTTCGCAACCGCCGCCGACAGGGTGCTCGGATGGGCGGCCGCCCAGCCGGGCTGGCTGCCCGCCGACGCCGACGGCCAGCGGGCCGCGGCCGGCACCTTCACGTTCGCGGCCCATCCGATCCCCTTGCGCGACCTGCCGTTCGGCGCGCCCTGGCGCCTGGGGGCGGGCGGCACCGCCACCACCCGGACCGGCGGCGGCCGCGCCCTGGTGCTCGGCCCCGTCGACCGGCCCGCCACCGGCCCCGAGTTCCCGGCCGTGCCCGCCGGGAGCCCTGAGGGCTATGCCGCGGACGAGGGCGACGTGGCCTGGGAGCCGCCGCGCTCGGTCATCGAGTTCGACCGGGGACCCAGCCCGGCGCTGGCCCGCCTGCTGGTGGGCGGCGCGGCCGGCCTGGCCTGGCCCGACTTCGGGGCGCTCGCCGTGGGCGGGGCGAGCACCTACGGCGGTGGCGCCCTGTACCGGGGCCGGTTCGCCGGCGTGCGGGTGCTGGTGCTGGCCGACCAGGACGGCCACGACGACCTGGTCTGGGGCCGGGCCTACTGCGGCGAGGCCGGCCAGCGGTTCCAGGGCCTGCTCGCCGCGCTCGGGGTGACCCGCAGCTACCTGATCCTGCGCACCCTCCCGGTCGACTCGGCGGGCGCCGACGCCGGCAAGGTGTGGGCGCTGGCCGACCGGCCCGACGTGGTGGCCCTCCACCGGGCGACGGCCGGCCGGGTGCTGGACGACAACCCGGTGGCGGTCGTGGTGACGATCGGCGACCACGCCGAGCGCATCGCCGGCCGGCTCGACCTCGACGGCCAGCCCGTGGTGGCGCTGCCCGCCTGGGGCACGGCCGGCGCCCGGGACGCGTGGGTGGCGGCCCACGCCCGGCTGCGGTCGCTGGGCATGCCGCTCGACCAGCCGCCCACCGGTCCCGCATGGGACGGCGAGCGGGCCCAGATCCCCCGGGCCGACCTGCCCTTCGGCGCCCTTCGGTGGCAGGGGACGTCGGGCGACAGGGCGGTGCGGTCCGAGGCCGCGGGCGACGGCGAGGCGGTCGCACCGTGCTACGAGGTGGAGATGCCGGCATGGGTGGCCGACGAGGACGTGCCCCCCGCGCCGTAAGTGCGCACGACAAGGAGGCGGGACATGGTGGATCGTTACGTGCTCGAGGGCCGGGTGGTCACGATGAACGCGCGCCACGACGTGCACGACCCCGGGCGGGTCTACGTCGACGGCGCCACGATCGCCGCGGTGGGCGAGGCCGGCGCGCCGGCGCCCGCCGGGTTCGACGGCGCCCCGGTGGTGCGCACCGGCGACACGCTCTACCCGGGGCTGATCGAGCTGCACAACCACCTCAGCTACGACGCCCTGCCCCTGTGGCAGGTGCCCCAGCGGTTCGACAACCGCGGCCAGTGGATGCGCCACCGCGACTACCGCCGCTTCGTGAGCGGGCCGGCCACCGTGCTGGGCAAGACCGGCGGGTTCCTCGAGGCCGTGGTCCGCTACGTCGAGGCCAAGTGCCTGCTCGGCGGGGTCACCACCTCGCAAGGCATCGCACTGGCCTCCAACATGGGCATCCGCCGCTTCTACAAGGGCCTGGTCCGCAACGTCGAGGACACCGGCGACGACGCGCTCCCGGCCGCCGGCACCCGGGTGGCCGACGTCGAGGCCGGCGACGCCCAGGCGTTCCTGCGCACGCTCAACCGGTCGTCGTCGCTGCTGCTCCACCTGGCCGAGGGGGTCGATGCCGAGGCCCGCGAGCACTTCCGCTCGCTGCGCATCGGGCCCGACGACTGGGCCATCACCCCCTCGCTGGCCGGCATCCACTGCGCGGGACTGGCCGGGCGCGACTACCAGATCTTCCGGGCCCGTGGCGGGTCGATGGTGTGGTCGCCGCTGTCCAACCTGCTGCTCTACGGGGGCACGGCCGACATCGCGCGGGCCAAGGACGAGGAGCTGCCGGTGGCGCTCGGCTCGGACTGGTCGCCGTCGGGGTCCAAGAACCTCCTGGGCGAGCTCAAGGTGGCCTGGCTGGTGTCCGAGGCCAGGGGGAGCGTGTTCACGCCCCGCGAGCTGGTGGCCATGGCCACGGTCAACCCGGCGCGCATCCTCAAGTGGCAGGACGCGGTCGGCTCGCTGGAGGCCGGCAAGCGGGCCGACGTGATCGCCGTCGACGGCCGCGCCGGCGATCCCTACGAGCATCTGCTGGCCGCCCGGGAGACGGCCCTGACGCTGGTGGTCATCGACGGCGCCCCCCGCTACGGGCAGCCCCGGTTCATGGACCGGCTCACGGCCGGGGGCGACCTCCACGAGCACCGCACGGTGGGCGGGGCCGAGCGGGTCATCGACCTCACCGACGCCGTGGCCGACCCGCTGGTGGGGGCGCTGTCGCTGGCCGTGGCCGAGGCCCGGCTGGCCGACGGCCTGGCCTCGCTGCCCGAGCTGGCCCGCAAGATCGAGAACCCCCTCACGGCCGGGGCCGTGCTGGGGGCCAGTGACGGCACCAACCCCGGCACGTGGTTCCTGGAGCTCGACCAGGACGAGCAGGCCGGCCTGTTCCCCCCGGCCACCGCCGACGGCCTGGCCGCCCGCGACGGCCGGCCGGTCCCGCTGTGGGCGATGGGCGCCGCCGACCCGCTGTCGGAGGTGCTGGGCCCGCTGGCGCTCGACCCCCTGACCGTGGTCGACGACGACCGCTACATCGACCGGCTGGCCGGCGTACCCGAGCTGACCGACGAGGCCACGGGCGTGGTGACGGGGCTGGCCCAGATGTACGGGCGCAAGATGCCGGGCCGGGCCCGCCGGGTTCCGGCCGCCGGCCGCCCCGCGCCCCGGCCCGCCGCCCCGCGGGCCGGGCGTCCCGAGCGCCGCCCCGACGTCGACCTGGCGGATGCCGCCGCAGGGACCGCCCAGGCGGCCCGGCTCGCCGAGTTCCTGGCTGCCGTGGGCGACGGCACGCTCACCCTGGCCGATCGGCTGCTGCTGGTCGACCAGGCGCTGGTCATGATCGAGCAGACCTACGTCCACCTGGTGCTCAAGCGGGCCATGCACGCCATCGATCCGGTGCAGCGCCTGCGGCTGCTGCGCGACCGGCTGTCGATGCTGACCGAGGCGACCCGGGGCTCGGAGGTCGAGTTCCACCGCGAGATGTGCGACATCTTCACGTCCCTGCGCGACCTGCACACCAACTACCTGCTGCCGGCGCCGTTCCGGGGGCGGACCGCCTTCCTGCCCTTCCTGCTCGAGCGGTACGTCGACGGCGGTCGCGAGCACTTCGTGGTCACCAAGGTGGCGGCCAGCCTGGCCCACCCCACCTTCGTGCCCGAGGTCGAGGTGCTGCACTGGAACGGCGCGCCGATCCGTCGGGCGGTCGAGGCCAACGCCCGCCACCAGGCCGGCAGCAACGAGGCGGCCAGCTTCGCCCGGGGCCTCGACGCCATGACCATCCGGCCGCTGGTGCGGTCGCTGCCGCCCGAGGACGACTGGGTCGTCATCACGTACCGCGGCCTCGACGGCGAGGCCCGTGAGATCCGCCTGGACTGGCAGGTGGCGGTGGCCGGACCCGCCGGCGACGACGGCACCGGCCTCGGCGCCCAGGCGGCGCGGGGCGTCGACCTCCAGGTCGAGGCCGTCAACGAGGCCAAGAAGCTGATGTTCGCCCCCGCCGCCGTCGAGGCCGAGGCCGAGATCGCCGACCCGACGACCCCGGTGACCCGCTCGGCCGTGGGCGCCGCCGACGTGGCCACCAGCCTGCCGACGGTGTTCCGGGCCCGGGCGGTGACCACGCCGTCGGGCACGTTCGGCCACATCCGCATCTTCACCTTCAGCGTC
>DASXRH010000282.1:0-3523 GCA_036506715.1 Acidimicrobiales bacterium | reverse complement strand
AGGGCTGACCGCGAGGCCGGCAGGCACCAGCGCACGCGCCGCAACGGGGCCGCCAACCCCAGCGACCACGACACCCGTGGCGACGAGGCCGACCGCTAGGCGGGCAGGCCGAAGGACACCAGCGAGCCGGTGTTGGTGCCGACGACCACCCGGCCGTTGGCGACGATGACCGACGACGGGGCCCCGGCCACCGGGGCGGACCACAGCGGTGGGCAGGTCAGGCCGGGGAGGGTGCCGCAGCCGTCGCGGGCGAAGGCCTGGATCCGGCCGTCGCCCGTGCCCACGTACACCACTCCGTTCGCGATGACCGGCGCGGCGGTCGCGGCGGCGGGTCCCAGGCCCGCAGCCCCTCGGCGCTGCCGCCGATCACCCACGGGCGACCGAGACGGCCGAGAGGGCACCGGCGCCGGACACCGCGAACACCGTCGGGCCGTCGACGGCCGGCGTCCTGGCGACGCCGCCGACCCCCGCCGACCACCGCGGGGTGCAGGTCAGGACGCCGCCGCCGTCGCTGCAGCCGGTGACCCCGGCGGCGTCGTAGGCTGCCAGGTTGCCGTACTGGTCGCCGGTGTACACCACGCCCCCGGCCACCGCCGGCGACGCGAACGACGGGCTCACCGCGGACGGGGTCGACGACCGTGCGCCCGTCGGCACGCCCTGGAGCCCGAAGGCCCGGAGCCCGCCGCCGACGGTGACGTCGAACGCGAACCACACGTCGCCCCTCGCCAGCGTGGGCGGGGTCACGGCCCCGGCCAGGAAGCTGGTGGGCACGAACCCGAGCCCGGCGCCCGTGGCGCCGTCGACCTTCTCGATGAGGCCGTGCGACCCCTGGGGCGTGAACCCGTCCTACTCGCCGACGACCACGACCCCGCCGGCAAGCGCGTGCTGCCAGCGGGCGGCGCCGTCGCGCTCGAACGTGAGCAGCAACGATCCGCTCACCACCACGTTGCCCAACGTCACCGACCACCGCGGCACCAGCTTGGCCACGTTGCCGTCGCCGAGGGCCGTCTCCGCCGCGCCGCTGTGCGCGGGCCCCGGCGCGGAACTGCGCCCAGTCGCACCCCGCGGCCGTCACCGCCAACACCGCGGCCGAGCCCAGCGCCGCAGGCTACGCCCCGTCAGGCCGGATGGACCGTCGCCTCGGCCGTGGCCCTGGCCCACCGGTAGTCGGCCTTGCCCGACGGCGAGCGCACGATGGCGTCGACGGTGACCAGGTGCTTGGGCGCCTTGTAGCCGGCCATGGCCGCCTTGCAGTGGGCCGCCAGATCGGACAGCACCACCTCGGCACCCGTCACCGGCTGGACCACGGCGGTCACCGCGGTGCCCCACCGGTCGTCGGGCACGCCCACGACCAGGCAGTCGTACACCGCCGGGTGGGCCTTGAGGACGCCCTCGACCTCCTCGGGGAACACCTTCTCGCCCCCCGTGTTGATCGACACCGACCCCCGGCCGAGCAGCTCGATGGCGCCGTCGGCACCGACGGTGGCCATGTCGCCGGTGACCAGCCAGCGCCCGCCGTCGCGCTCGACGAAGGTGGCGGCGGTCTTGTCGGGGTCGTTGTAGTAGCCGAGCGGCAGCCGCCCACCGGCCAGCACCTGGCCGACCACGCCCGAGCCCGGCACCACCTCGGCGCCCTCGGGATCGACGACGATGGTGGGCTTGGCCGGCTGGTCGAAGCGGACCAGCCCGGCGGCCGCCGACCCGGCGCCGGCGGCGACCCGCATGGCGCCCTGGGTGCCGGCCTCGGACGAGCCGAAGCCGTCGGTCACCATGACCTGGGGCAGGGTGGCGAAGATGCGCTCGCGCGTGGCCGCCGACATCGCAGCCCCGCCGTTGGAGAACGAGTACAGCGACGAGGCGTCGTGGGCCCCAGCGGACCGGTCCCAGGCGTCGAGCAGCGGGCGGGCCACGGCGTCGCCCACCACGGTGAGCATGTTGACCTGCTCGGCTGCCACCGTGCGCCATACGGCGTCGGGGTCCAGCGACCCCTCCATCAGCACGACCTTCGACCCGGCGAACAGCCAGGACCACGAGGTCCACTGGGCGGCGGCGTGCATCATCGGCGCCAGCGGCAGGTAGCACAGCTGCTGGGCGACGATGCGGTCGGGCAGCTGGTCCGGCCGGTCGACCGGGCCCTCGAGGCGCATGGGGTCGCCGCCGCCCATGCAGGCGTAGAAGGCGTCGACCTGGCGCCACACCACGCCCTTGGGCATGCCGGTCGTGCCGCCGGTGTAGATGATGTAGAGGTCGTCGTCGCCCCGCCCCTCGACCACCGGGCGGTCGGCGGGGGCGGCGGCCAGCGCCGCCTCGTACCCGTCCCCGGTCACCAGCGTGAACCGCACGGCCGGCACCCGTTCGACGACCGCCGCCACCGTGGGGGCCAGTGTCGGCTGGGTCAGCACCGCCACCGCGTCGCTGTTGTCGAGCAGGTAGGTCAGCTCGTCGGCCACGTAGCGGTGATTGACGTTGATCGTGACCGCCCGCAGCTTCCAGGCGGCCAGCATGGCCTCGAGGTACTCGGTTGAGTTCTCGAGGTAGAGGGCCACGTGGTCGCCGGGCCCGATGCCCCGGGCCCGCAGGTGGTTGGCCAGCCGGTTGGCCCGGTCCTCCAGCGCCGCGTAGGTGAGGCGGCGGGCGCCGACGACGATGGCCTCCCGCTCGGGGACGGCGTCGGCCGCCATCTCCCAGACGTCGGCCATGTTGAACGTGCGGGGCACGCTCATGGGCGGGCGGCGGCTGCCTGGCGACGGTACCGGGTGGTCGAGTGCTCGGGGTCGGTGTCGAACACGGGGATGACCTCGCGGCCGAACAGCTCCATCGAGCTCACCACCACCTCGGTGGGCAGGGTGTTGGTGGTGGGGCTGAAGGTCAGCTGGTCGAAGCCCATGTCGACCCAGCGTTGCACGGAGCGGGCGCAGTCGTCGGGGTCGCCGACGGCGATGTAGCCCTCGGACGACAGCTGCTCGACCTGGTCGGGGCTGGGCTCGGGGATCTTGGCCGGCCACTCGGGCAGGTGCTTGGGCCGGGGCACGTTGTCGAGCCAGTGGTAAGCCAGCGACGAGTAGTAGTTCATGCCCATGTTGGAGGCGACCTCGAACGCTTTGCGCCGGTCCTCCATGCACAACATGTTGGTCACGCCCATGATGTTGTCGTTGACGTAGTCGCCCACGGGAGTGGCGCCCCCGATGGCCGACTTGTAGGCCCTGAGCAGCGGCTCCATGTCCTTCGGCCGGCCGATGGCGAAGCAGAACACGCCGAGGCCCAGCTCGCCGGCCTCGGTGAAGGTGCCGGGGCTACCGCCCGCCACCCACATGGCGGGGTGCAGGGGACCGTGGGGCTTGGGGAACACCTTCCGCTCGGGCATGCGGAAGTAGGTGCCCTCGTGGCTGTAGGGCGTGTCCTTCCACATCTTCGGGATCTCGTGGATGGCCTCGCGCCACATCAGCTTGGTCTCGTCGATGTCAGCGATGTCGAAGCCGTGGACCTCGGTGCTCGACGAGCCCCGCCCGGTGCCGAACTCGAA
>DASXRH010000281.1:0-4562 GCA_036506715.1 Acidimicrobiales bacterium | reverse complement strand
TAGCAAGCGTTGGGCGGACTTTAGGGGCCAGGGCACGACCTGTCAAGCGCAGCGCGTCAATGCGCGTGCCGTTCACGCGGGCGGCGCCCAGCCGAGCCCGAGGGCCTCGACCAGGTCCGCTTTGACCTGGACGTCGCGGGTCATGGCTTCCCCATAACGTAGCACCAGCCGCTCGGGATCCGACAACGGCGAGCTCGCCTCCCCGGCGACCTCACGCGCCTTTCGGGGTCCAGTCGCGGAAGCGCTCGCGCAGGACCTTCTTGTCGAACTTGCCGACGCTCGTCTTGGGCACGGCCGTGATCAGCACGACCTCGTCGGGTAGCGCCCACTTGGCCAGGCGGGGCCGCAGGTACTCGACGATCTCGCGGGGCTCGAGGGTGATCCCGGGCTTGGGCACCACGCAGGCCAGCGGCCGCTCGACCCACTTGGGGTGCGGCACCGCGATGACGGCGGCCTCCAGCACCTTGGGGTGGCCCATGATCATCGTCTCGACGTCGATCGAGGAGATCCACTCGCCGCCGGACTTGATCAGATCCTTGGTGCGGTCGGTGATCCGCACGTAACCCTCGGGGTCCACGGTGGCGACGTCGCCGGTGCGGAACCAGCCGTCGGCGGTGAAGGTGACCCCCGCGGTGTCGGGGCGCCGCCAGTAGCCGGCGAACACGTTGGGCCCCCGCACCAGGATCTCGCCACTGCCCTCGGCCAGCCGCACGTCCACCCCGGGCAGCGGCAGCCCGACGGTGCCGGGCCGGCGCTCGCCGTCGTAGGGGTTGGACACCAGCATCACCGTCTCGGTCATGCCGTAGCGCTCGACGACGGCCTGGCCGGTGCGGGCGGCGATGCGGGCGTGGAGGTCCGCGGCCAGCGGCGCCGACCCCGACACGCACAGGCGCAGGCCGCCCAGCGGCGTGGGGTCGGCCGCGTCGGCCAGCCGGGCGTACATGGTGGGCACGCCGAAGAACATCGTCGCGTCGCGGCAGGCGGCCAGCACGGCATCGGGATCGAACCGGGACAGCAGCACCGCCTGGGCCCCGGCCAACAGCGTGCCGTGCAGGCCCACCCCGAGGCCGTGCATGTGGAACAGCGGCAGGCACAGGACCAGCCGGTCGTCGGCGGTCCACCGCCAGGCCAGCAGCAGCGCCTCGGCGCTGGCCAGCAGGTTGCCGTGCGACAGCAGGGCGCCCTTGGGGGTGCCGGTGGTGCCCGACGTGTAGGGCAGCAGGGCGGGGTCGCCGGGGCCCGCGGCGTCGAGCGCGGGCGGGTCGCCGTCGGGCAGCGCCACGTCGGGCCCGGCCACCACCAGCCCGGGGTCGATGGCGGCTGCCGCGTCCCGCAGGCCGTCGTCGGCCAGCAGCGCGGCCCGGGGCCCGGCGTCGCCCACGATCACCCCCAGTTCCCGGGGCGTGTAGGTGGCGTTGACCGGGACGACCACGCAGCCGGCCCGCAGCGCGGCGCAGTGCGCCACCACCAGGTCGCCCGACGGCGGGCCCGACAGCAGCACCCTGTCCCCCGGCCCCAGGCCGGCCGCCGCCAGCCGCCCGGCCACCCGGGCCGTGCGCTCCAGCAGGTCGGCGCCGGTGAGCCAGGCCCCGCCGGGGTCCCGCACCGCCGGCCGGTCCGGCTGCGCCCGCCACCCGGCCGCCCAGGCCGCGGGCAGGCTGCGCCGGGCCAGCAGGTCGACGGCGGCCGGCGCCACGCCGGGGGGCAGGTGGGCCGCCCACGCCGGGGCCAGGCCGGGGGGCATCCGGTCGGTCACGCCTGGGCACCCTACGATGCGGGGCCGACGATCGACGTGCCGGCGGGGCTGACGCCTATGTCAGACTCGGCGGCCATGGGAAGGATCGCCGACCACCCCGTCAACGACGCCGTCGACCTGGTGTCCGGCGAGTTCTGGGCTGACGACCCCCACGCCGCGCTGGCCTGGATGCGGGCCAACGCCCCCGTCTACTGGGACGAGCGGGGGCAGGTCTGGGGCATCGCCGGGTACCACGACCTCCGCCACATGTCCCGCTCGCCCGACACCTGGTCGAGCGCGGGAGGCATCCGGCCGTCCACCCCGGCCCTGCCGATGATGATCGACATGGACGACCCCCACCACTGGCAGCGCCGCAAGCTGGTCAACCGGGGCTTCACGCCCCGCATGGTGCGGGACCAGGAGGAGAAGGTCCGGCGGGTGTGCGACGAGATCATCGACGCCGTGTGCGAGCGGGGATCGTGCGACTTCGTGTGGGACATCGCCGCCCCGCTGCCGTTGATCATGATCGGCGACGCCCTCGGCGTGCCGCCCGAGGACCGGGCCCAGCTCATGCAGTGGTCGGACGACCTGCTGCGGGGCCTGGTGGGGATCGACGTCGAGAACCCGGCGGTGGTCAAGGCGGCGGAGGCGTTCGGCGCCTACACCGAGTTCGCCGGCCGCATCGTGGCCGCCCGGCGGGCCGAGCCCCGCGACGACCTCATGAGCACCCTCGTCCACGCCGAGGTCGACGGCGACCGCCTCGACCACGACAGCCTCGTCCACGAGTCGCTGCTGATCCTGATCGGCGGCGACGAGACCACCCGTCACGTGCTGTCGGGCGGCATGTTCCAGATGATCGTCAACCCCGACCAGTGGCAGGCCCTGGTGGCCGACCGGTCCGGGCTGCCCACCGCCGTCGAGGAGATGCTGCGCTGGGTGTCGCCCATCAAGAACATGGCCCGCACGGTCACCCACGACGTCGACTACGCCGGCCAGCGGCTGGCCGAGGGCGACAAGGTGCTGCTGCTCTACCCGTCGGCCAACCGCGACGAGGCCGTGTTCCCCGACCCGTTCCGCTTCGACAGCCGGCGCACCCCCAACGAGCATGTGGCCTTCGGGTTCGGCGCCCACTTCTGCCTGGGCAACAGCCTGGCCCGCCTCGAGCTGACCACCATGTTCGACCGGCTGGCCGACCGGCTGCCCGACCTGCGCGTGGCCGACGGGATCGCCACCGAGGCCGACCTGCGGTGGCGGGCCGCCAACTTCGTGTCCGGCTACGAGCAGATGCCGGTCGAGTTCACGCCCACGGCCCGCGTGGGCGTTCCCTGACCCCACGAACTGGCGCGCGATCTCTGCGGTTCCCGCAGGGAACGCGCGCCGGTTCGTGGACTCGATCCGGCACACTTCCGTGCCATGGACGGCGAGGAGCCCGAGGCCCGGGTCTCGACCATCGAGCTGTTCTTCGATCTGGTCTTCGTGTTCGGGTTCACCCAGATCACCGGATCCGTGACCCACGCGCCCACCGCCGCGGGCCTGGTGCGGGGGGCCCTGATCTTCCTGGTGCTGTGGTGGGCGTGGGGCGCCTTCGCCTGGCTCACGAACACCGTGCCCACCGCCGAGACCCTGCCCCGGCTGGTGGTGCTGGCAGCCATGGCCGCCATGCTCGTCACCGCCCTGGCCGTCCCGCACGCGTGGGACGACAGCGGCGTCGCCTTCGCCCTCGGCTACCTGGTGGTCATGGGCCTGCACGCCGCGCTGTTCGCGCTGGCGGGCGAGAACCCCGCGGCCACCCGGCGGGCCATCGCCCGCCTGGCCCCCACCAACCTGGTCGCGGCGCTGCTGCTGGTGGTCGCCGGCCTGGCCGACGGCACCGCCCAGACGGTGCTGTGGGTGGTGGCCATCGCCCTCAGCTATGCCGGGCCGTACCTCACCGGCGTGGCCGGCTTCACCGTCCACCCCGGCCACTTCGTCGAGCGCCACGGCCTCATCGTCATGATCGCCCTCGGCGAGTCGGTGGTGGCCATCGGCGCCGCCGGCGACATCACCGTCGACTGGGGGCTGGCCGGCACCGCCCTCGTGGTCATGGCCCTGATCGTCGGCCTGTGGTGGGCCTACTTCGACCACGACGCCGACGCCGGCGAGCACGCCCTGGTGGCCTCCGAGGGCGCCGAGCGGGCCCGGCTGGCCCGCGACGTGTACAGCTACCTGCACATCCCGCTGGTGCTCGGGGTGGTGTTCGCCGCCGTCGGCATCCACGAGGCGCTGATCCACGCGGCCGAGCCGCTCGACCCGGTGTTCGCCGGCGCGTTCGCCGGCGGGGTGGCGCTGATCTACGGCGGGCTGACCGCCATCCGCCTGCGGCTCGGGCTGCGGCCCGGCTGGGCGTGCGTGGCCGCCGCTGTGATAGCGCTGGCGATGATCCCGGTGGCGCCCCACGTCGACGCGGTGGTCACCGCCGCGGTGCTGGCGGCGGTCGCGTTGACGGTGGCGTTGGCCGAGCGCACCGGTGACCGGGTGCTTGAATCGACGGCGTGACCCTCGACGCCGACGCCGCCACCGCCCTGGTCGAACGCACGTGGGACGACGACATCGTCCCCGTGCTGCACGACTACATCCGCATCCCCAACGTGTCGGTGGCCTACGACGCCGAGTGGGCCGCCGCCGGACACATGGCCCGGGCCACCGACCTGCTGCGCCAGTGGTGCGAGCGCCAGGTGGCCGACGGGCTGGAGGGGGCCAAGGTCGAGGTCCACGAGCTGCCCGGGCGCACGCCGCTGCTGCTGGTGGACGTCCCGCCCGCCGGCGCCGGCCGCGACGACACGACGGT
>DASXRH010000280.1:0-1844 GCA_036506715.1 Acidimicrobiales bacterium | reverse complement strand
TCGAGGTGCTCCCCCAGGGCGAGGCGCTGGCCACCGTCCTGTTCACGCCGCCGTCAGGGGTGACCACCCGGGCAGGCCAGGTCCCCTTCGGCGTGCGGGTCGTGTCGCAGGTCGACGCGGGCGCGTCGGCGGTGGTCGAGGGCGACCTCCAGGTGGGCAGCATGGCGCTGTCCCAGGCCAAGATCACTCCGGCCACGTCCAAGGGCCGGTTCTCGGCCCGCCACCGGGTCGAGTTCTCCAACTGGGGCAACACCCCGGTGCGGCTGCGCCTCGAGGCCACCGACCCCGACGACGCGCTCGGCTTCCTGGTCACCCCGGACGTGGTCGACCTGCCCCTCGGCACCACCCGCGCGGCCCGGGTCAAGGTGCGAGCCCGCAAGCCCTTCTTCCGGGGCACGCCGCTGCGCCGGGCCTTCCGCGTGGTCGGTCGACCCGTCGGCGCCGGCATGCTCGAGCCGGCACCCGGCCCCGGGCCCCAGCAGTACGGCTACGACCCCACCCAGCCGTCGGTCGACGGCGCGTTCGAGCAGAAGCCGATCGTGGGCCGGGGCGTGCTGCCCATCGCGGTGGTGGCCCTGGTGGCGGCGGGGGCCATCGGCTACCTCTCGTCCCGCCCCGACACGGTGCCGGCCGACGAGTCGGTGGCGCCGCCGGCCCCCCAGAACTTCGCGGCCGAGGCCATCAGCCACGACACCATCCGCCTGCACTGGGACCCCGGCGCCCGGGTCGACAGCTACACGCTGCTCGCCGTCGACGCCGCCGCGTCGGCCGGCGACCCCCGCCCGCCCGCCATCAGCACCACCGAGGACATCCCCGGCGAGCAGGGCCAGTTCGACGTGACCGGCCTGGCCCAGAACTCCGACAACTGCTTCCAGCTGGTGGCGGTGCGGGGCGACGCCAGCTCGGCCCGCACCGCGCCCGCCTGCGCCACCACCGCCCAGCTGGCGGCTCCCGGCGCGCCGGGCACCCCGACCGAGGTTGCCGCCGAGGTGGGCGACGACGGCCAGGCCCGCATCACCTGGGCCGACGCCTCGGGCGGCGCCGCCAACCACGTCGTGCGCCGGGGCGAGACCGTCGTGGCCCTGGTCGACGCCCCGTTGACCGAGGCCAAGGTCGACGTGGTGCCCGACGACCGCTGCTACACGGTGCAGGCCAAGCAGGGCGACCTGGTGTCGAACCCGTCCGCGCCCGTGTGCCTGCCCCCCGGGGCGGGTGGTGGGGGCGGCGCCGGCGGCGACCTCGGCATCATCGCCGTGCCCACCACCAACTACTTCATCCTCGAGGACCCCGGCAGCCAGGGCCTGGCCCAGGCCCGGCGGGACGAGATGCGCAACGCCGGCATCCCGACGGCTGACATCCTGCTGTCGAGCGAGTACCCGGCGCTGACGCCGCCGCTGGCCACGGCCACGTACCTCGTGTACATCCCGAACTTCGCGTCAGCGGAGGCCGCCCAGGCCTTCTGCACCCAGGCCCAGCTCAGCTGCGACACCTACACGCCGGGCCGCCACCAGCAGGCGGCGGCGCCGGCCGCCCCCACCACCAGCGGCTGAGCCCGGTCACTTCTTGCGGTAGAGGCGCAGCTCGCCGATGGCGACCTGGTCGGTGGAGGCCGCCGGGTCCCGGGGCGGGGCGGCGTCCAGCACCGCGATGCGGACGTGGCGGGTCTCGGGGCCGTCGAGCCGGTGGTCCTGGAAGCCGGCCTGGTCCTTCAGGTCGACCTGGGTGCAGCTGCCGTCGTCGAACCGCAGCTCGAGCCGGGTCGGCTGCCACTGGGCGGCCCGGCCTGGGTCGCCGGGGGGCAGCCCGGGCTGGATCGACAGCTTGGACAGCTCGACCGCGGCCGG
>DASXRH010000279.1:0-2036 GCA_036506715.1 Acidimicrobiales bacterium | reverse complement strand
AGCCAACGATTCACTCGGGCCATCGGTGCCTTGTCAAGCGGATCAACGGGTCCGGCTACTGTCCGCCCATGATCGCGCCGCTGGCCCCCGATTACCGGGAGGCGGTGCTGTGGCAGGAGCAGGTGGCGCCGGTGGCCGGCGGCCCGGCGCCGCCGGCGCCGGCCGAGGCCGACGTGGTGGTGGTGGGCGCCGGCTACGCGGGGCTGTCCGCGGCCCGGGAGCTGGGCGTCGCGGGCCGGTCGGTGCTGGTCGTCGACGCCCACCCGGTCGGATGGGGGGCCAGCACCCGCAACGGCGGCATGGTCATCCCCGAGCTGAAGGCGGGCCCGGCGGCGCTGGCCCGGGCCTACGGCCCGCTGGGCGGGCGGATGTACGCCGAGGTCAACGAGGCCTTCGACCACGTCGAGGCCCTGGCCGCCGGGCCCGACCCGGAGATCCCCTGCGACTACGCCCGCAGCGGCCAGCTGTACCTGGCCCACGCGGCCCGGCTGGTGCCGGGGCTGGAAGCCGCCGCCCGCGACCACGCCGAGCGGGGCGAGCCGGTCCGCTTCGTGCCGCGGGACGCCCTGGCCGCCGAGATCGGCTCGACGGCGTACCACGGGGCGGTGGTCTACGAGCGCACGGGCGGCCTCCACCCGGCCCGGTTCCACGCCGGCCTGGTCCGTCGGGCCGTCGCCGCCGGGGTGACGGTGGCCGGGTCGACCCGGGCCGTGTCGCTCACCCGTCGCCCCGCGGGCGTCGCCGTCGTCACCACCCGGGGGACCGTCGCCGCCGGCCGGGTGGTGGTGTGCACCAACGCCTACGCCGACGGGCTGGTCCCGGCGCTGGCCCGGCGGGTGCTGCCGGTGGGCAGCTTCATCATCGCCACCGAGGTGCTGGACCCCGCGCTGGCCCGGTCGGTCAGCCCCAGGTACCGGATGCTGATCGACACGAAGAACTTCCTCCACTACTGGCGGCTGACGCCCGACGGCCGGCTGCTGTTCGGCGGGCGCCGCAGCCTGTCGCCGTCGACGATCGCCGAGGCGCGGGACTTCCTGCACACGGCGATGCTGCGGATCCACCCCCAGCTGGCCGGCGTGCGGGTGGCCCGGGCGTGGGGCGGCGACGTGGCCGTCACGGTCGACCGCATGCCCCATGCCGGCACGGTCGACGGGGTGTGGTTCGCCAGCGGGTGCAACGGCTCGGGGGTGGCGCTGAACACGTGGCTCGGGCTGCGGATCGGCCGGCACCTGGCCGGTGGCGACCCGCCGCCGTCGTTCGCCGAGCTGCGCCACCGGCCCATCCCGCTGCACCGCTGGCGCCGGGCCTGGCTCCCGGCGGTCGGCGCGTGGTTCCGCTGGCAGGATCGGCCGTGACCCCGCTCGCCGACCGCCTGGTGGCCCTGCTCGTGGACATGGACGGCACGCTGGTCGACTCCGACGCCGCGGTCGAGCGGGCGTGGACGACCTGGGCGGCCGACTACGCCGTCGACCGGGCGGCCCTGCTGGCGGTGGCTCACGGGACCCCGGCCGCACGCACGGTCCGCCAGGTCCGGCCCGACCTCGACGCCGCCGGGGTCGCGCGCGCCGCCGCCCACCAGCTGGCGCTGCAGTACGACGACCTGAGCGACGTGCGCCCGGCACCCGGCGCCCTCGACCTGGTCGCCACGCTCACGGCCCGCGGGGTTCCGTGGGCGGTGGTCACGAGCGCGGACAGCCGCCTGGCCCACGCCCGCCTCGCCGCCTGCGCCATCGCGCCCCCGCTGGTCGTCACGGCCGACGACGTGGCCGAGGGCAAGCCCGACCCGGCCTGCTACCTCCTGGCCGCCGCCCGCCTTGGCGTCGACCCGCGGACCTGCCTGGTGGTCGAGGACAGCGCCCCCGGCGTCGCCGCCGGCCGGGCCGCCGGCGCCAAGGTCGCGGCGCTCGGCGCGGTCCAGGCCGACGTCCAGATCCCCGACCTCCACGCCCTGGTCGACCTGCTCGGTGCGTGAGGGGGGCCCTCGGTGCCGGTCTGCTCAGTGCTTGATCATGACGTGCTTGAGCTCGGTGTAGTGC
>DASXRH010000278.1:0-3523 GCA_036506715.1 Acidimicrobiales bacterium | reverse complement strand
CCGCCTGGTCGGCCAACGCCGCGCCGGGCAAACGGGCCGCCTCACCGAACGTCGCCAACGGCGCCACCTCGGGTACCCACGTGCGCCGGGACTGCATCGCCGCCTGGCGGGCGATCGTGGCCAGCCGCTCGCCGTGGCGCGTTGCCTTGGCCCCGTCCCACCGCACCACCGACCGCTCGGCCACGAACGGGACGATCCGGTCGGCTCCCAACTCGGTCACCTTCTGGACCGTCAGCTCGGGTTTGTCGCCCTTGACCAGGGCGAACGCGATGGTGATCCGCGGGTCGGGCCGCGGGTCGGCCACCACGTCGCCGGCGATCTCCACCGCCGGCTGGTCGCCGGCCGCCAGCCGCACCGGCCGCCACCGACCGGCGCCGTCGCCCACGGTGATCAGGGTCCCGGGGGCCAGCCGCAGCACCCGGGCCAGGTGGTGGTGGTCGTCGGGAGCCAGGCGGGGCGCGTCGAGGTCGTCGACGAACGCGTGGGCGGCGGCCGTGATCGGCGTGACCGTGGCGGGCGCGGCTGCGGACGTCGACCCCACCACCCGCCGACTACTTGAACGCCGAGCGCAGCTTGGAGATGAGCCCGCTGACCGACGGGGCCACCGGCTCGCCCCGCAGCTCGGCCAGGCGGCGGATGACCTCCTCCTCCTCCTCGGACAGGTCGGTGGGAACGTCCACCACCACGTCGATGAGCAGGTCGCCCCGGCTGCGCCGCTCGAGGTGGGGCACGCCCCGACCCCGGAGCCGGAACGTCGTGCCCGACGCGGTGCCCCGGGGGATGTCGATCTCCTCGGTGCCCTCCAGCGTCTCGAAGTCGATGCTGGCCCCCAAGGTGGCCTGCGAGTACGGCAGCAGGAGGGTCGTGCGCAGGTCGCTGCCGTCGCGCTCGAACCGGTCGTGATCGCGCACCCTCAGGTGGACGTAGAGGTCGCCGGCCGGGCCGCCCCGGGGCCCGACCGCACCCCGGCCCGACAGCCGTAGCGTCGAGCCCGAGTCGACCCCGGCCGGGATGTCGACCGTGTAGGTGCGCTCCTCGACCGTGCGGCCCTCGCCCCGGCAGTCGGCGCACGGGTTGGCGATGATCTGGCCCGACCCGCCGCAGCGGGCGCACGGCGACGACGTCACCATCTGGCCGATCAGCGACTGGCGCACCCGCTGGACCTGACCCGTGCCCTGGCACTCGTAGCAGGTGACCGGCTGCGTGCCCTCGGCGGCGCCGGTGGCGCCGCAGGTGGGGCAGGCCACCGCGGTGCGGACGGAGACGGCGTGCTCGCAGCCGAAGACGGCCTCCTCGAACTCGAGGTCGGCCACGACCTCGAGGTCGGACCCCCGCGGTGGCCCCGACTGCGCCCGGCCCCGGCCGCCGCCGCCGAACGGGCTGCCGCCGAAGAAGGCCTCGAACATGTCGCCGATGCCGCCGAAGCCGAAGGGATCGGCCGTGTTGGTGGCCCCCACCCCGTCGGGCCCGAAGGCGTCGTAGCGCCGCCGCTTCTCGGGGTCGGACAGCACCTCGTAGGCGTGGGCCACCTGCTTGAACAGGGCCTCGGACTCGGGGTCGCCGTGCCCCGTGTCGGGGTGGAGCTGGCGCGCCAGCTGGCGGTAGGCGCGCTTGATCTCCTCCTGCGTGGCGGTGCGGGACACACCGAGGATCTCGTAGTAGTCGCTGCCGGCCAACGTCGCTCCCTCAGCCCTCGGTGAGCCGATCGGACAGGCGGTGGCTGACCACGGCGACGGCCGCCAGCGCCTGCGGGTAGTTCATGCGGGTGGGGCCGAGCACGCCGATGGTGCCGGCCCGCTCGCCCTCGATGTCGTAGGGGGCGACGACCAGCGCGCACTCGGCGAGGGGCGCCATGCCCGTCTCGGTGCCGATGGCGACGTAGAGCCCGCGGTCGATGACGTCGCGCAGGAGCGACACGACGACGAACTGCTGCTCGAGGATGCCCAGCACCTCGCGCACGGTCTCGATGGCGTCGAAGGCCTGGGCCATGCGCGCGGTGCCGCCCACGTAGACGTGCTCGGGGTCGTCGGACGGCAGGCCTGTGAGCGCGTGGATAGACCGGGACACCACCATGTCGGTGAGGGGGTCGCCGCTGGAGGGCACGGCGACCGGCGCGTGGCGGGCGACCCCGCGGAGATGCATCGTGAGCAGGAGGCCGGCGGCCGCCGCCCGCTCATCGCCCGCGGTCTCGGGCACCTCGATCGTGTGCTTCTCGACCGTGCCGTCGCTGAGCACCACCACCAGCAGGGCGGCCGTGGCGCTGAGGGTCACCACCTGGGCCGAGCGGATGAGGGCCTCGGTGGCGGCAGGGGACACGACCACGCCGGTGAGGTTGGTGAGGTTGGACAGCAGTCGGCTGGTCTCGGACAGCATCTGCTCGACCTGGCCGTGGGCCTGGGCGAAGAAGTCGCGCACCTCTTCGGCCGACCGGGGTGCCAGGCGGGGCGGCTGCAGGTGGTCGACGAAGAACCGGTAGCCCTTCTCGGTGGGCACCCGCCCGGCCGAGGTGTGGGGCTGGCGCAGGTAGCCGTCGGCCTCGAGGGTGGCCATCTCGTTGCGCACGGTCGCGGACGAGACGTCGACGCCCGGCGCATTGGCGACGTGGCCCGACCCCACCGGCTGCGCGGTGTCGATGTATTCCTCCACCACGGCCCGGAGGATGGCCGCCTTGCGTTCGTCGAGCATCTGACCTCGCCGGGAACCAGCCGCCCTGCGCTGCTGCTAACCCCGGGTAGCAGTCGATTGTACCGAGTGCTAACGGCGCTTTCGGATTTCCTCGCAGCGCCGCAGGGACGCCAGGCCTTCCTCGGCGTGCAGGGCGATGGACGGTGGGTAGCCGGGCACCGCCCGTCGG
Source organism: Acidimicrobiales bacterium (assembly GCA_036506715.1). Lineage (GTDB taxonomy): Bacteria > Actinomycetota > Acidimicrobiia > Acidimicrobiales > VFJN01 > ZC4RG19. The sequence continues at coordinate 669 of DASXRH010000278.1, read as the reverse complement.
GCGCAGTGGTTGACTGACCCCGTGGGATGGTGGCGACGGCAGGGGCGGACGACCGGCTACCCGACGTCGTCCAACCGGGCCTCGTCGTTCCACCTGCGCTGGGGCGGTCTGCCGGCCGGCGACGTGCTGGTCGAGGTGGCGGCCACCCTCGAGGTGGTCGAGGGCCCGGCCGTCCCCGAGCTGTACTTCTGGGCGCTGCAGGCCGGGTTCAGCGGGCCGGGTGGCCGGCGGGGCGCCGCCCACCTGGGCCTCCAGTGGTACGCCGCCCACCCGGGGTCGACGGCCGTGAACTGGGGCGGCTACCACGCCGCCGGCGGCATCCTCGACGGGACCGACTCCGACCTCCCCAGCGCCACCGGCAACTCCAACACCCGCGACCTGGCCTGGGAGCCGGGGCGTCCCTACCGGTTGGCCATCAGCGCCGGCACCGAGCCCGGGTGGTGGCGGGGGTCGGTCGACGGGGTGGTCGTGCGCGAGCTGCACGGCGGCGGCGACCGCCTAGTCGAGCCGATGGTGTGGTCGGAGGTGTTCGCCCGCTGCGACCACCCGGCGGCCGCGGTGCGGTGGTCCGAGCTGACCGCCCGCACGGCGGGCGGCGACGTGGTCGAGCCCGACCGGGTCACCGTCAGCTACCAGGCCCGGGCCGATGGCGGCTGCGACAACACCACC
>DASXRH010000277.1:0-2182 GCA_036506715.1 Acidimicrobiales bacterium | reverse complement strand
TCGAACCGCAGCGGCACGTACAGCCACCACAGCCCGGCGGTGGGGTCGTCGGCCGGCCGGCCCGCGGGCTCGCCCTCGCCCACCGGGCGGATGCCCCAGGACCGGTCGCGGGTGCCGACCCACACGTCGGGGTCGACGGCGATGGCGTCGCCGTCGATGCGCAGCTCGCCCGCCCACGACCCGACCTGGGCGAAGCGGGAGGCGTCGAGGATGGCCCGGGCGCCGGCCCGCATGACGTGGTGCTGCTCCATGACGGCCGGGAACGAGCCCTCCCACGTGAGGTCGAAGCCGAGGCCGTGGTCGTCGCCGTCGCAGATCAGCCGGATGCGGGACAGCGGCTCCTGCACCTCGACCCGGTAGGGGCCGACGGCCGGGGCCAGGCGGTCGTCGCCCAGCGCGTCCGAGCAGCGGATCGTCCACTGGCGCGCACCCCGGCGCACGGTCGCGTAGGCGTCGGTGACGCCCAGGTTCGGGTAGATGCCCAGCCCGGACACGAAGAAGATGTCGCCGGTGCGGTCGTGGGCGTTGAAGTAGGCGCGGTCGTAGAAGTTGCGGTCGCTCGACCCGACGTAGCGCAGCGACAGCGGCGTCTGGTGGACGGGGTACTCGTCCAGGGGCACGGGGTACACGGCGGAGCCTCCTACTGGTCCCAGTACTGGCCGTCGAGCATCAGCGCGAGCTGGGGCCCGTTCATCACGATGTCGTCGACGGCGGCCGGCATCTCGGCCTCGCCGAAGTGCACGGACCGGGCGCCGGTGCGCAGGAACACGATGGCGAACTGGACGGCGGCGTACGTCCCGAAGAACTCGAGGTCGCGGGGTGCGTGGCCGGTGGTCGCCTCGTAGGTGGCGAACACGTCGGCGGCCCGCAGGAACCCGGGCATGCCCGGCAGGTCCATCATGTGGGCGAGGTCGTCGAAGATGCGGTGGGCGTAGACCAGCCAGGCCAGGTCGAGCTCGGGGGGTCCGAGGGTGGCCATCTCCCAGTCGAGCACGGCGGCCGGCTCGAACCCGTCGTAGAGCATGTTGCCGATGCGGGAGTCGCCCCAGCACAGCACCTGGTCGCTCTCCCGGGCCGGCCAGTGGTCGTCGAGCCAGGCGAAGGCCCGCTCGACCAGCGGCGAGCGGAAGCCGTCGGCGGCCGCGAAGTCGTACCAGGCCCGGGTGAGGGCGACCCGCCGCCGCAGCGGGGTGTCGCCGGGGGCGTCGGGCACGAGGAAGCCGAACCGGCGCTCGGGGTCGCCGACGGCGTGCAGGCGGGCCAGCACGTCGACGGTGGCGTCCTGCAGGTGACGCTGGTCGGCGGGGTCGGCGTCGTGCAGCCAGTTGTCGCCGAAGCTGTAGGGCATGACGTCGGGCGGCACCCGGCCGTCGACCCGGCTCATGACGAAGAAGGGGGCGCCGAGGGCGGCCGGGTCGGGCTCGCACCACCACACGGGCGGCACGGGGACGTCGGTGTGCTCGCCGACGAGGCGGATGGCCTCGAACTGGCCGGGCAGGTCGTAGGAGGGGAACACCGGCACGTCGTGGGCGTCGGGGGCCAGGCGGGCCACCAGCCGCTCGTGCCGCGCGGCGCCGCTCTCGCGCCACGCGGCCTCGAACAGCAGCGTCTCGCTGGACATCCCGTTGGCCGACGTGCCTTCGACGGCGTCGACCCGGGGCTCGGCGCCAGGGGGCAGGCGGGTGGCGAGCCAGCGCTCGAGATCGGCCCGGAGCACCGCCCGGTCCCGGCTCGACCGCTGCATGTCGGTGGCCGGCACGTCGGCGGCCGCGTGCCCCTCGTCGCTCATCGATCCCCCTTCCCGGCGCAACCGCTTGTGCCAGGCAAGCAACTGTCCCGGAGCGCGCTCGGCGCTGTCAAGCCGGACCGGCGGACCGACTGACACAGCCGTCATCGTCCGCTAGTGTGACGCGCGGCACACCGTACGGGAGGGGAGGACCGCATGGAACGCGACGACGGGACCCTCGACTGGGACGCGGCGTTCGAGGCCCTGGTGGCCGGCCTGCGCCCGCCCCGCTACCAGCAGGTGGCCCGCGTGGCCTGGCAGACGGTGGTGGCGGTCACGGTCATGGTCGTCACCGCGTGGCTGCTGGTGCGGCTGGTCGCTGCGCCGATCAGCGACTTCGGCCGCCCCTGGCGCTGACCCGGGGACGCCGGAACGGCGCGCGGCGCCGGGGCGGGC
>DASXRH010000276.1:0-2853 GCA_036506715.1 Acidimicrobiales bacterium | reverse complement strand
CGAGGGTGACCGGCGGGTCCCAGCGGCGGTCGACGACCCGGTCGAGATCGGTGGCCGTCAGCCCGGCGAGCATGGTCTCGGTGCGGGCCGCTACGGCCCCCAGGTAGTCGAGCAGCACCTCGCCGTCGGGCGGCCGCACGGCCGCCACCTGGTCGGCGGTGTGGCTCCACCCGGTGTCGTGGGGGTCGGGCGGCAGGCCCATGCGCCCGGCCCACCCGCCGGTGGCCCACAGCTGATCGGTGCCGGGCTCGAGCTCGGCGATGTGCGAGTCCTGGACCCGGGCCAGGTGCCACACCAGCCAGGCGATGGTGTTGCGGCCGGGACCCGGGGCCTCGGCCAGCGTGGCGGCGGGCACCCCGGCCACCGCCCGCTCGGCCAGCGGCGGGATGCGGCCGTACAGCTCGATCAACAGCGCGGCGACGTCCATCCGCACTGTCTAGGCGCGGGCTACAGCTCCTCGGCGCGCAGGGCGGCGTAGCCCGGCTTGATCTGGCCCTCGATGATGCGCAGGCGCTGGTCGAATGGCCAGAAGGCCGACTTCATGGCGTTGATCGTCAGCCACTCGATCTCGTCCCAACCGAAGCCGAACGCCTCGACCAGGTTGTGCATCTCGCGGCTCATGCTGATGTCGGACATCAGCCGGTTGTCGGTGTTGACCGTGACCCGGAAGCGCAGGCGGATGAGCTGGCCGATCGGGTGCTCGGCGATGGACGGGGCCACGCCGGTGTGCACGTTGGACGTCGGGCACATCTCCAGGGCCACCCGCCGGTCCCGCACGAAGGCGGCCAGCCGCCCGAGGTGGGCCCGGCCCAGGTCGTCGACGGCGATGTCGTCGACGATGCGCACGCCGTGGCCCAGCCGCTCGGCTCCGCACAGCTGCAGCGCCTCCCAGATCGACGGCAGGCCGAACGCCTCGCCGGCGTGGATGGTGATGTGGCTGTTGGCCTTGGCGATCTCCTGGAAGGCGGCCAGGTGGCGGGTGGGCGGGTTGCCCGCCTCGCTGCCGGCGATGTCGAAGCCGACCACCCCGTCGTCGCGGTGGCGCAGCGCCAGCTCGGCGATCTCGCTGGAGTTGGCGGCGTGGCGCATGGCGGTGGCCAGTGTGCCGATCGTGATGCGGCGGCCGGCGCTGCCGAGGCGGAACCCCTCCAGCACCGACTCGACCACCTCGTCGAGGGTGAGGCCCCCCTCGATGTGCTGCTCGGGGGCGAAGCGGACCTCGGCGTAGACGACGCCGTCGTCGGCCAGGTCCTCGGCGCACTCGGCCGCCACCCGGACGAGGGCGTCCTTCGTCTGCATGACGCCCACGGTGTGCTCGAAGGTCTCGAGGTAGAGGTCGAGGTCGTGGCGGTAGGCGCCCTCGGTGAACCACCGTCCCAGCTCGTCGGGGTCGGTGGTGGGCAGCTGGTGGCCGACGTCGCGGGCCAGGTCGATGACCGTCGAGGGGCGCAGGCCGCCGTCGAGGTGGTCGTGCAGCACCACCTTGGGGGCCCGCCGGATCTGGTCGAGGGTGGGTGCAGCCATGCTCCAGGCTACCGGGCCCTCACCCGCCCGGGGCCGGGATGCTCACACCTCAGCGGCCAGCGGGGTGAACCGCCACGCCTCGCCGTCGGGCGCGACCCGCCCGCCGGGCGACGTGGGGAAGTGGGTGCCGAGGACCAGCGCGCCGGTGTCGGCGGCCTCGGCCAGCAGCCGGCGGCGGGTGTCCCGGGCCTGGGCCGGGTCCCTGTCGCCGGCGAAGGCCAGCCCCAGCTCCGCGCACTGCACCGGGTGGTGGATCGTGTCGCCGGTGACCAGCACGGGCCGCTCGCCGCCGCCGTCGAGCCACAGGGCCACGTGCCCGGGCGTGTGGCCGAAGGTGGGGGCGAGCCGCAGCCCGTCGCCCAGGTCCGCGTCGGCCTCGACCAGGTCGGCCAGGCCCGCGTCGAGGATGGGCTCGATCGAGTCGGCCCGCACCTGGCCGGCGTCGGCGTCGGTGCCGGCCTCGGCCTCCTGGGCCGCCAGCTCGGCGCCCACGTACAGGTGGCGGGCCCGGGGGAAGGTGGGCACCCACCGGCCCTCGTCGAGGTGGGTGTCCCAGCCGACGTGGTCGACGTGGAGGTGGGTGTGGAGCACGAGCTCGACGTCGTCGGGGTCGAACCCGGCGGCCCGGAACCGCTCCATGAACGGCCACGACTGCATGTTCCAGAAGGGGAGGGCCCGGGCCTTGTCGTTGCCCACGCACGGGTCGACGACGATCAGGCGCCCGCCGACCTCGACCACGAACGCCTGCACCCGCAGGCCGATGCGGCCCCGCTCGTCGGCGTAGCGGGGGGCCACCCACGGATGCCGCAGGATCAGGGCCTCGTCGGCCTCGGGGAAGAAGAACGCGGGCGGGATCCCGTCGGTCTGCGATTCGACCACGCTGGTGACGCGCGCCCGGCCGACCTCCCACCGCTGCGTCGCCTCGGTCATCGCCACCCCTCCCGTCGTCCGGCGGCGCCATGCTAGACCGATCGGTCCAGCGAGAGGCACGGTCGGTCAGCGGATGCGCTCGACCACGAGCGGCCGGGGTGTCGGGGGCTCGGGCCCGACCTCGATCGCCGCCGCCAGCGCCGCCAGCGCCCCCGGCAGCCGGGCCTCGTCGTCGACGTGCAGCTCGAGGACCGGTTCGCCGGCCGCCACCTCGTCGCCCGGCTTGCGCAGGCACACCACCCCCGCCGTGGGCGACACCGGGTCCTCCTTGCGGGACCGGCCGGCGCCCAGACGCCAGGCGGCCACCCCCACGGCCCGGGCGTCGAGCCTGCGCAGGTAGCCGCCGGCCGGGGCCGCGATCGTGTGGCGGTGGGCGGCCTCGGCCAGGGGGGTGTCGGG
>DASXRH010000275.1:0-7348 GCA_036506715.1 Acidimicrobiales bacterium | reverse complement strand
GCGTACACGGCGTGGCTGTGGATCACCGCCCCCAGCTCCGGATAGCGGTTCAGCGTCGCCAGGTGGAGGTCCTTCTCGGTGGTGGGGGAGCGGGTGCCCTCGACCACCGTGCCGTCGGGCTCGACCACCACCAGGTCGTCGAGCGTCATCGTGTCGTACGCCACCGACGACGGGGTCACGCACACCAGCCCGTCCGGCAGCCGGCCGGAGATGTTGCCCGACGTGCCCTCGACGAGGCCCTCGGCCAGCATCCGCTTGGCGGTGGCCAGCACCGCCTCCCGTGTGGTGGTGGGGGAGTCAGCCACGGGCGAGGACCTCCGGGTTGGCGAGGTTGGCCGGCACCTCGCCCGCCAGCAGGGCGGCGAGGCCGTCGGCGATGAGGGCGGTGTGGTTGGCCTCGGTGTCGTAGGTCGCTCCGCCGATGTGCGGCGTGAGGACCACGTTGGACATGGCCACCAGCGGGTGGTCGGTGGCCAGCGCCTCGCCCTCGAAGTGATCGAGGCCGGCGGCGGCCAGGTGGCCGGAGGCCAGGGCGGCGGTGAGCGCGTCGAGGTCGTGGAGCGCGGCCCGGGCCGAGTTGACGTAGGCCGCCCCCTCCCGCATCGCCGCGAACCGCTCGGCCGACATCAACCCCACCGTGTCGGGGGTGACGGCGGCGTGCATCGACACGACGTCGGCCTCGGCCACCAGGTCGTCGAGGTCGTGGGTGGCGTCGGCGGCGAAGGGGTCGCTGGCGATGACCCGCATGCCCAGGCCCTCCAGACGCCACCGGGTGGCGCGGCCCACCGCGCCCAGCCCCACCAGCCCGGCGGTGCGGCCGGCCAGCTGCCAGGCCCGGAACCGCTGGTAGGGGATGGTGCCGTCCCGGTAGACCTCGCCCTCCCGCACGTCGCGGTCGGCGGACAGCAGGCCCCGGGTGGCGGCCAGCAGCAGGCCCACCGCCAGCTCGGCGACGGCGTCGGCGTTGCGCCCGGGGGCCCGCAGCACGGGGATGCCCGCGGCGGTGGCCCCGGCCAGGTCGACGTTGGTGGGGTCGCCGCGGGTGGCGCCGATGGCCTCCAGCGGCAGCTCGAGGACCGGGCCCGAGCACTGGTCGGCCTCGCAGATCAGCACCGACGCCCCCACCTTCGCCGCCACCTCGGCCAGCTGGTCGGCGGTGTAGATGCGCAGCGGCCGGTGGTCGATCCAGGGGTCGAGGACCACGTCGCCCATGCTGCGCAGGGCGTCGAGGCCGGGGCCCCGCAGTGGCGCCGTGGCCAGGATGGTGCGCTCAGCCATCGGCGGTGGGCAGCTCGACGTCGACGGTGGCCTTGGCCAGCACCGCGTCGTCCTGGTTGCGGACGTCGACCCGCACGGTGACGAGGTGCCGCCGCCGCCGCTCGACCCGGGCGTCGACGACCTCACCGGCCAGGAAGGTGGCGTCGCCGGTGAAGGCCGGGTTGCGGTACTGGGCGGACGAGTGGGTGACGAACCCCCACTCGCCGGCCCAGGCGGCCACGTAGTCGAGGATCCATGCCCCCATGGACGCGCCGTAGCCGTAGCCGCGGGGCAGGCCCACGTGCCGGGCCCACCGGGGCTGGAGGTGGCCGCGGGACGGTCCGTAGTAGGCGCCGTCGGTGAGCTCGGGGTTCAGCCGCTCCAGCCGCCGGTCGCCCTCGAAGCCCGCCATCTCCTTCGTGTAGCCCAGCTCCTCGGCCCGCACCGTGGTCGGGCCCTTGGCGGTGGCGCCCCAGGTGGTCATCGGGTACGCCCGCCACTCGGTGGTGAAGCTGGCCAGGCTGTGGGGGCCGAGCACATGGCCCGCCAGCCGGTCGCCCACGGCCACGGTCTCGAACAGCCGCTTGTCGTGGCGCAGCTGCTGGATCTGGTCGATGAAGGCCAGCTTCTGCTCCTCCAGCTCGGCCAGCTGGTCGTCGGTCCAGGCCGGCTCGGCCGGCTCGGAGAACAGCGCCTTCTCCCGGGCCTCCCGCACCTGGTACCGGATCGACGTCGACCGCTGGAGTGCCACCCGCTCGCCCCGCTGGTTGATGTAGAGCGTGTCGCCCCGCTGGAAGCAGGTGGGCCCGGCGAAGCTGGTCTCGGTGACCCGGTAGTCGTAGGGCATCCGGTGGCACACCATGTGGTCGCCGGGCCGGATGCGGGGGCCGAAGAACCACCAGTCGTCGCCGCCGAAGATCAGGTGCGACCGGGGGATCCTGCCCACCTGGGCCGGCGAGCACCCGTGGCTGGTGTCGGTGGCCACGGTGAACGACTGGGGGGCCACGATCTCCCCGAACCGGCTCTCGGCCGCCCACCCCTCGTCGTAGTGGAGCGGGTTGGGGTAGTGCATGGCCTGGACCCAGCGGCGGATGTCGTTGGTGGCGACGGGCTCCTTGAGCTCGCCGGGCTCCATGGGCACGCCCATGTAGCGGTCCAGGTCGGACGCGTCGAGCGTGCCGGCATCCTCGGTGGTGGTCATCTGCCTCCGAGCCGGTCGCGCACGAGGTCGAGCAGGGCCTCGTCGCGCACCTTGGTGTCGCTGTCGGTCATCGGGATCTGGCCGTCGGGGAAGAAGAGGACCCGCTTGGGCACCTTGTAGGTCGCCACCCGGGCCCGCAGGAAGTCCTGGATGTCGGCCTCGCTGGCCTCGGCGCCGTCCTTCAGGGTCACGCAGGCCACGACGAGCTGGTCGACGCGGGGGTCGGGCACGCCCACCACCCGGCTGAGCTTCACCGGCGGGCACGCCCGCAGCTGGACCTCGATCTCGGCCGGCGACACGTTGGCGCCGGCGGTGCGGATCACCTCGGTGGCGCGGCCCTCGAAGTGGACGTAGCCGTCGGCGTCGACCCAGCCGAGGTCGCCGGTGTGGAAGAACCCGTCGGCGTCGACGCAGTCCTCGGGCGCCCGGCCCAGGTAGCGGCGCATGAGGGTGGGGCCGGCGATGGCCAGCTCGCCGACGTCGCCCACTCCCTGGGCGGCGCCGGTGGCCGGGTCGAGCACCCGCAGCCGGTTGCCCGGCAGCAGGCGACCCATGCTGGCCCGGGCCAGCTCGCGGGGCGTGTCCCACCAGTGGGTGACGAAGAAGGCGCAGGTCTCGGACAGGCCGTAGCCGACCGGCATGACCCAGCGGGTGTCGCCGGTGACGGTGGGGTGGCGGGCGTAGGCCGACTTCCCGAACACGCAGGTGAGCGAGGACAGGTCGGTCACCGGCCAGTCCGGGTGCTCCTCCAGGGCCCCGGTCTGGTGGGGCAGCGAGTAGGGCTCGGTGACCCGCTCGCGGGCCATGAGGGCCAGCGCCTCGCCCGGCTCGAACGTCTCCTGCGCCACCCAGCAGCCGCCGGCCGCCAGCGTGGCGCCCACCGCCGTGTTGAGCCCCGCGGTCCAGAACAGCGGGAGCGACGTCCACATGCGGGTGCCCTCGTGGCGGCCGAAGATGCGGGCCTGGACCCAGAACTGCAGGGCCGGCGCCCGGTGGCGGTGGAGCACGGCCTTGGGGGTGCTCGTGGTGCCCGAGCTGAAGACGACGAGGGCGTCGTCGTCGGGCGTGACGGCGCCGGCCCGCGCAGCGAGGTCGGCCGGGTCGACGGTGGCCGCCGCGGCCGCCAGCTCGTCCCAGCTCGGGGTGCCGAGCACGGCGACGTGGCGGAGCGCCGGCCGCTCCGGGGCCAGGGCGGCGAGGTCGCCGCCGAAACGCCGGGCGAGCAGGCGGTCCTGGGTGAGCGCCACCACCACCTCGGCCCGGTCGAGCATGAAGGCCAGCTCGGGCCGGGGGGCGAAGGTCGACATCGGCACGGCCACCGCGCCGGCCAGCGCGGCGCCGAAGATGGCGGCCACCGCCTCGGGCCGGTTGCCCATCAGGATCCCGACGGACTCGCCCGGCCGGGTCCCGAGGGCGACGAGGCCCCGGCCGATGCGTTCGGCCTCTGCCCGCAGGTCGGCGTAGCTCCAGCGGACGGTGGCCCCGCCCTGTAGCGGATCGTCGAACACCAGCGCCTGGTGGTCGCCGTACCGGTCGGCCACCTCGGCCAGGAACCCGCCGAGCGTGAGGGCACCGATGCCCTCCATGTCGGCCAGTGGCGGTCCGGCGAAGGTGGTCACCGGGCGGTCACCCCGCGACCGGGCGGTGCTCGAACAGCCCGGCGAACCCGTCCCGACGGATGGCGCCGGCCAGCTCGGCGGCGGTGCGCTCGGCGCCCCACGGCAGCCGCAGGGCCGGTTGCACCATCCGGGTGAGCACCGAGATGTCGTACTCGTCGCACACGCCGGCGGCGCCGTGGAGCTGCTGGGCGGTGCGCAGCACGGACCGGCCCACGTCGAGGGCGTGGACCCGCAGGGCCAGCACGTCGGGCCACGCCTCGGCCGGGGCGTCGGCCAGCCGCCACAGGGTGAAGTGGGTCAGCTCCCGCAGGCCGGCCACGGCCACCGCCGCGTCGGCCAGCGTGAACTGGACCGACTGGAAGGCGGCGATGGGCTTGCCGAACTGGATGCGCCCGGTGACGTGCTCGACGGCCAGCGCCAGCGCCCGGTCGGCCGTGCCCAGCACGGCGCAGCCGGTCAGGACCAGGTGGAGGGCGTCGTCGCCGCCGGCGTCCCCGGCGGGGCCGCCCTCGGCCAGGTCGGTGACGAAGGGGCCGAGCCGGGTGCCGAGCCGGGTGCCGGCGGGCCTGGCCACCGCGGCCGGCCGGCCGGGGCGGGCCACCCGCCACTCGGGGAACAGGTCGCCATGGTCGACCCGGGCCACCCCGTCGGGCACGACCGCGAAGGGCCGGCCCTCGCCGTCGGCCAGCAGCGTGGCGGGCACGGGGTAGGGGAGGGCGCAGCGGCCCGCCGCCTCGCACAGGGCGGCGGCGGCCGCCAGCGCCTCGGGCCCGGCCCGGGGGTCGAGCTCGCCCGCAGCCAGCGCGTCGAGCGCCCCCGCCACCTCGCCGGCCCGCACGGCAGGGTCGTCCTCGGCCCGGCGGGCGGCGTCGACCCCGCCGATGGCGGCGAAGGCCTTGGCGGCGGCGGCGCCGAACTCCTGCGCCTCCTCGGGGGGGACCGGGTTCACCGGGTGCCGCCGAGCAGCGCCTTGGCCACGATCATGCGCTGGACCTCGATGGTCCCCGAGGCCACGGTGGCGGCCTGGGCGTAGCGCCAGTGGTCCTCGACCGCGCCGTGCAGCGGCGCCGCCGGGCCCGCGTCGAGCGCCTCGTGCTCGAGCGCCTGGGACAGCACCTCGGCCACCGACTGGTCGCACTGGGTGACGGCGATGCGGGCCGACGACGCCAGCACGTCGGGCAGCTCGCCCGTGGCCTGGGCGTGGACGGTCCGGTAGGCGAGGAGCCGGGCCACCCGCACCTGCACCAGCGCCCGGGCCCACTGGGCGTGGAGCGACGGCGGCAGGTCGTCCCAGTGGGGGGCCAGCTCCTGGCCGAGCGCCGAGAGCAGCCGCTCGCAGCGGGCGTAGCGGGCGATGCCGACCCGCTCGTGGGCCAGGGCCCGGCGGATCACCGTCCAGCCGTCGCCGATGCCGCCCAGCACGGCGTCGGGGCCGGCCCACACGTCGTCGAAGAAGACCTCGTTGAGGTGGTGGGGGCCGAGCATCGACCGGATGGGCCGCACAGTGATGCCCGGCGTGTCCATGGGCACGAGGAACATGGTGATGCCCTCGTGGCGCTGGCCGTCCCCGACCCGGGCGGCGAGCACGCACCACTGGGCCATGCCGGCGTAGGACGTCCAGATCTTCTGGCCGCTGATGCGCCAGCCCTCGCCGTCGGGGGTGGCCCGGGTGCGGAGGGCGGCCAGGTCGCTACCGGCCTCGGGCTCGCTGAACCCCTGGCACCAGATCACCTCGCCGGCGGCGATGGCCGACAGATGCCGGCGCTTCTGGGCGGGGGTGCCATGGGCCATGATCGCGGGGCCCACCCAGTTGAGGCCCATGTACTGGGCGCCCCGGGGCTCGTGGTGGGCCCACATCTCCTCGCGCACCACGGTCTGGTCCCACAGCGAGCCGCCCCCGCCGCCGTACTCGGTGGGCCAGGCCACGGTGAGCAGGCCCTCGGCCGCCAGTGTGCGGCAGAAGCGCTGGGCGACGTCGAGGTCGGCGGGGTCGTCGGTGAAGGCGCCGAGGTAGTCATCGGCGATATGCGTGGCGATCAGCTCTCGCAACCGGCTGCGCAGGGCGGCGGCCCCGTCCCCCAGGTCGAAGTCCATGCATCTCCTCCTACCTGACACCAACGTTAGTCGGCGGGCTACGTTCGCCTCCGATGCGTCCTGTGCCGCTCTCCGTGGCCCGCGTGCTCGATGGTGCGCTGGCCGCCGATCCCGACCGCGAAGCCCTCGTCACCCGGTCGCGCCGGCTGACCTACGGCGAGCTCGACCGCGAGGCCGACCGGGCCGCCCTCGCCCTGCGGGCCCTGGGCGTGATGCCGGGTGACAGGGTGGCGGCGTCGCTGCCCAACGACGCCCCGGTGGTGGTGGCGTTCCACGGGGCGATGCGGCTCGGCGCCGTGTGGGTCGGGGTGAACCGGGTGCTGGCCCCGCCCGAGAAGCGCTACCTGCTCGACGACGCGGGGGCGACGCTGCTGCTGGCCGACGATCCCGGCGCCGACCTCGGCGTGCGGGCCGTGGGCGGGGCCGAGTGGCGGGCCGCGCTCGAGGCCGCCCCGTCCGGGCCCGTGGGCGTCGACGTCGACCCCCACGCCCCCGCCGGCATCGCCTACACGAGCGGCACCACCGGCCACCCCAAGGGGGCGGTCCACAGCCAGCACACCCTGCTGGTGCCGGGAGCGGTCCTGGTCGAGACCCGGGGCTACGGGCCCGACCTGCGCAAGGGCGACTGCTTCCCGTTCACGGTGCTCAACATGGCCGTGCTCACCACCCTGCTGGTGTCCCAGGCCGGCGGGTGCTCGATCGTGATGGACCGCATCGACGCCCAGGGGGTGGCCGAGTGGATCCGCGCCGAGGCGGTGACCACCTGGAACGGCCCGCCGGCGCTCCTCCACAGCCTGGCCGCCGACGACGCCGTCGCACCCTCCGACCTGGCGTCGCTGACCGAGGTGTGGACCGGCGGCGCCGACTGCCCCGAGGCCGTCCGCACCCGGTTCGAAGCCAAGTTCGGCCTGCCGGTGCTGGCGACGTACGGGTTGAGCGAGGCGCCGACGGTGGTGGCCATCGACCCCCGGTCCGGGCCCCACGTGGCCGGGGCCAGCGGCCGCCCGCTGCCGCACCTGGCCGTGCGCATCGCCGGCGCCGGCGGCGAGACGCTGCCGCCCGGCGAGACCGGCGAGGTGTGCGTCGCGCCGGCGTCCGGCGACGACCGCTACCGGCCGATGCTGGGCTACTGGGGCCGTCCCGACGCCACCGCCGAGGCGCTGGCCGGGGGCGAGCT
>DASXRH010000274.1:0-4264 GCA_036506715.1 Acidimicrobiales bacterium | reverse complement strand
GGATCCCGGTGGCCGTGCTGGTGTTCTTCTCGCTCGTGGACGTGCTGCCCATCCGGGGAGACGCCGTCGACTTCCTGGTGCCGGGGACGTTGGCGCTGGCGGTGCTGGCCACCGGGTTCACCAACCTGGCCATCGCCACCGGGTTCGACCGGTCCTACGGGGTGCTCAAGCGGCTGGGGACCACGCCGCTCGGCCGGGGCCGGTTGCTGGCGGCCAAGGCGCTGGCGGTCCTGGTCGTGATCGCCGTGCAGGTCGTCGTGCTGGCCGCCGTCGGGGTGGCGCTCGGGTGGCGGCCCGACGTCGAGCCGGTGCCGCTCGTCGCCGCCGTCGTGCTGGCCGTCGTCGCCTTCGTGGGCATGGGGCTCGTCGTCGCCGGCCGCCTGCCGGCGCTGGTGGCGCTGGCGGCGGCCAACGCGATCTTCGTCGTCCTCCTCCTGCTGTCCGGGATGGTGTTCCCGCTGGGCAAGCTGCCGCCCGGCCTGCGCGACGCCGCCCGGGCGCTGCCGTCCACGGCGCTGGCCGACGCGGCCCGCGGTGCGCTCACCGCCGGGCTGCACGTGCCCGACCGGGTATGGCCGGTCCTCGCCGTGTGGGCGCTGGCCGCGGCCGCGCTGGCCGTCGCATTGTTCCGATGGGAGCCCAACGACTGATGGCCCGCTGGACCGCCGCCGACATCCCCGACCAGACCGGCCGGACCGTCCTCGTCACCGGGGCCAACAGCGGCCTCGGCCTCCGCTCGGCCGAGGCCCTCGCCGCCCGGGGCGCCGCCGTGCTGCTCGCCTGCCGCAGCCCCGAGCGGGGCGAGGCCGCCTGCGCCCGGGTCGCGGGGCTCGCCACCGGGCCCGCGCCCGTGCTGGTGGCCCTGGACCTGGCCGACCTGGCCTCGGTCCGCGCCGCCGCGGCCGAGGTCGGCGAGCTGACCGGCCACCTCGACGTGCTCATGAACAACGCCGGGATCATGGCCGTGCCCCTCACGCGGACCGCCGACGGGTTCGAGGCGCAGTTCGCCACCAACCACCTGGGCCACTTCGCCCTCACCGGCCTGGTGCTGCCGCTGCTGCTGGCCGCGCCGGGCGGCGGCCGGGTCGTGACCACGTCGTCCAACGTCCACCGCCAGGGCCGCAACCGGTGGGACGACGCCAACTGGGAGACCACGCCCTACCGCCGCTGGCGGGCCTACGGCCAGTCGAAGCTGGCCAACCTGCTGTTCATGTCCGAGCTGGGGCGGCGGGCCGCCGCCGCCGGGACCGGACTCGTGTCCGCCGCCGGCCACCCCGGCTACGCCGCCACCCACCTGCAGGGGGCCAGCGCGGCCGCCACTGGTCCGTGGCCGGTGGCCAAGGCGATGGGCCTGGCCTCGGCGGTCGGCAACCTGGTCGTGGCCCAGTCGGACGCCGCCGGCGCCCTCCCCCAGCTCTACGCCGCCACCATGCCCGACGTGGCCTCGGGCGACTACTTCGGGCCCCGGGGGCCGGGCGAGATGCGGGGCAGCCCCACCCGGGTGGGCATGTCACCCGCCGCCCGGGACGCCGCGGCAGCCGGCCTGCTGTGGGACGTGTCGGAGGACCTGACCGGCGTGGCTTACCCCTGGCCGGCGGACTCGCCGGCGTGACCTACCCCTGGCCGGCCGACCCGCCCCCGTCCTGATCCGGGGTGCGGACCGGCTCGGTGGGGGCCCGGTGGCTGTCGAACTCGCGCTCGACGTCGGCCCAGGTGAGCTCGTGGGCCGGCCCGGCCTGGTCGGCGGCCTTGTCGGTGTCGCTGAACTTGTCGGCCCACTGGAAGAAGCGGATCGTGATGACCAGCCAGAGGTAGCTGCCGCCGACCAGCTTCATGATCACCCCGGCCGCCTGCTGGTCGGACGTGGGGCTGATGCCCCACAGCCGCTGGGGCACGTCGTAGACCTTGTAGATGACCCCGTCGGCGAACGTCAGCCACGCCGCCGGCACCGTCGGCACGATCGAGATGACGAACAGGTACAGCATCTGGGCCGGGTACGAGATGCGCAGCTCGGGCAGCGGACCGCACACCGGCATCCACATCAGCAGCGCCGTCGTCACCAGGGCTGTGTGCACCAGGTAGTGGAGGACCGCGTGCTGGACGGCGGCGTCGACCACGCCCGGCGCGTGGGACAGCAGCAGCACCCCGTTGAACAGCAGCGCCGCCGGCACCGGCCGGGCCAGGAAGGAGAAGGCCTGCTTGGCCCGCCCCCGGCCCAGCACGAGCCGGGCCAGCCACTCGGGCGTCGCCAGCAGCAGCATGGGCGGCACGACGTAGGTCAGCAGCAGGTGCTGGACCATGTGGGCCGAGAACAGGTACTCCTCGCCGATGTCGTGCAGCGGCCAGTCGGACGCCACCCACAGCAGCGCGATGCCGAGCACCAGCCAGGTCACCTGCTGGCCCGAGATCACCCGCCGGCCGGGGCCCACGACCTTCGGGCCCACGACCCGCAGGGCGTAGAACGACAGCCCGACCAGGCTGCCGATGAGCACCCACACCTCGGGGTGCGGCTGCCACCGCCAGAAGTCGGTCCCGGCGGCCAGCAGCATCATCGGCCCCTCACTTCGTGTAGGTCGCCGACCAGAAGTCCAATGTGGACAGGGCGATGGAGTAGACGGCGACCGCCAGCACCAGGCCGAACACGAACACCCGCCGGAACAGCGGGTTGTCGAAGCGCAGGTGCATGAACCAGCCGCACACGATGGCGAACTTGGCGATCATCAGCGGGAACAGCATGATCACCAGGAAGGTGGTGCTGGGGTCCTTGAGGAAGTAGCTGCTGATCTCGATGGCCGTGAGCACCCCGAGGATGGCGGCCACGATGAAGTAGTCGCGGTCCCTGGGGTGGGCGCGCTCGTGCGACTGGTGGTGGGCCTCGGGAGGGGCTCCCTTGGGCTCGGGTCGGGTGTCGACGCTCATCGCTCCCCCGGGATCACGGGATCAGGTAGACGATCGTGAAGATCAGGATCCACACGATGTCGACGAAGTGCCAGTACAGGCCGAAGATCTCGACGGTCTCGGCCTTCTCGGGTCCGAGCTTGCCGCGGATCGACATGACGAACATCGAGAGCAGGAAGACGATGCCGACGCTCACGTGCACGCCGTGGAAGCCGGTCAGCGTGTAGAAGGCCGACCCGAAGATGTTGGTGGTGTAGCCGAGGCCCTCCTTGACGAAGGTGGTGAACTCGTACACCTGGCCGGCGATGAAGGTGCCGCCCAGCAGGGCCGTGGTGACCAGGAAGACGCGGCATCGGCGCTCGTCGCCCCGGTGGATGGCGGCCACGGCGAGCGCCATGGTGAGCGAGCTGAACAACAGCACGAAGCTCGACACTGAGGTGAAGGGGACGTCGAAGATCAGCTTGGGGCCGGGCCCGTGGGTGCTGCGGTGGCGCAGCAGGAGGTAGGTGGAGATCAGCCCGCCGAACAGCAGGCAGTCCGACCCCAGGAACACCCACATGGCCAGCTTCTCGTTGGAGATGCCGGTGCTGGTGGCGTGGCTGGGCACCCCCTTGGGGTGCTGCGCCGGATCCTCCTCGATGTCGACGGCGGGGACGGCGGTCTCAGTCATCGGCGGGAGCCTCCTCGTCGGACGCGGGGGCGGAGGACGCGGCCACGGCCGCGGGCTCGCCGCCGTCGCCGTCACCGTCGCCGTCGTGCCCGTCACCGTGGCCGTCGCCACCCTCGTGACCGTCGCCCCCGGGGCCCGCGTGGGCGTGGTGCGCCTCGGGGTCGTCGGCCGGCTCGTAGCCCCAGCCGTAGGCGGCGATCACCAGCAGCAGGCCGCCGACGGCCGCCAGGCCCAGGTTGAAAATGAGCCCGTAGCCGATGAGCGGCAGCGACGCCGCCAGCACGAGCGGCCAGTAGGACGGCGACGGCAGGTGGACGTTCTCGGCGTCGCCCTTCTGGGCCACCTCGGCGCCGGTGGCCAGGCGGACGACCTTGCCGTCGGCGTTCTCGCCGTACTTGCGGTGCCAGAACTCGTCGAGGTGCGAGACCGTCGGCACCTCGTCGAAGTTGTGGGCCGGCACCGGCGACGCCGTCATCCACTCGAGGCTGCGGGCGTCCCAGGGGTCGGGCCCGATGTCGACCGGGTTCCGCCGGTGCTTGCGCCAGCTCAGCACCAGGTTGGTGGCGAAGATCGTCATCGACACCGCGATGATGAACGCGCCGATGGTCGACACCATGTTCCAGAAGTCGAAGCCCTGGTGCGCGGGATAGCGGTAATAGCGGCGCGCCATCCCTTGGAGGCCGAGGATGTGCATCG
>DASXRH010000273.1:0-1980 GCA_036506715.1 Acidimicrobiales bacterium | reverse complement strand
GCCCGTCGACGAGGTCCAGCGGAGCCTCGACGCGGTGCGGCGCTCTCTGGTGCTGGGCCTGCCGGCCCTGGTCGCGGCCGTGGCCGCGCTGGCCTGGCTGATGGTCGGGCGGGCCCTACGGCCGGTCGAGTCGATCCGCCGCGAGGTCGAGGCCATCACCGGATCGAGCATGCACCGCCGGGTGCCCGAGCCCGGGTCCGACGACGAGATCGGCCGCCTGGCCCGGACCATGAACGCCATGCTGGGCCGGCTCCAGGGCGCGGCCATCCGCCAGCGGCAGTTCGCCTCCGACGCCTCCCACGAGCTGCGCAGTCCGGTGGCCGCCATCCGCACCGACGTCGAGGTGGCGCTGCGGGAGGGCGGGGGCGCCGACTGGCCGGCCGTCGGCCGGGCCGTCCTGGTCGAGGAGGACCGTCTGGAGCGCCTGCTGGCCGACCTGTTGCTGCTGGCGGCCGACGACGAGGGCGGCCGGTCCGCCGACGGGCCGGTCGACCTGGGGGCCGTGGCCACCGCCGAGGCGGAACGGGGCCGGCGGGTGCCGGTCACGGTCACCGTCGACGGGGCGCCGCCACCGGTGGCCGGCTCGGCCGACGCGCTGGCTCGGGCGGTCGCCAACCTGGTCGACAACGCCGCCCGCCACGCCCGGACCGAGGTCCGGGTGGCGGTCCGCTCCCGCGACGCCGGCGTGCGCCTCGTCGTGGACGACGACGGGCCCGGCATCCCGGCCGCCGACCGCGAGCGGGTGTTCCAGCGGTTCGCCCGGCTGGACGACGGCCGGGCCCGCGACGCCGGGGGCGCCGGCCTGGGGCTGGCGGTGGTGCGGTCGATCGTGGCCCGCCACGGGGGCCGCGTGCGCGCCGAGGGGGCGCCGCTGGGCGGCGCCCGCCTCGTCGTCGACCTGCCGGTGGGCGTTCCTAGTTGAGGCGCTCGACGACCATGGCCATGCCCTGGCCGCCGCCGACGCACATGCTCTCGACGCCGAACGTCTTGTCCTCGTCCTGGAGGGCGTGGATGAGCGTGGTCATGATGCGGGCGCCGGTCATGCCGAACGGGTGACCGAGGGCGATGGCCCCGCCCTTGACGTTGAGCTTCTCGATGGGGATGTCGAGGTGGCGGGCCGACGGCACGACCTGGGCGGCGAACGCCTCGTTGATCTCGAACAGGTCGATGTCGGCCACGGTCATCCCGGCCCGGCCGAGGGCCTGGCGGATGGCCTCGATGGGCCCGAGGCCCATGATCTCGGGGTTGATGCCGGTGACGCCCGACGAGATGATGCGGGCCAGCGGGGTGATGCCCAGCTCGGCGGCCCGGGCGTCGCTCATGACGATGACGGCGGCGGCGCCGTCGTTGAGCGGGCAGGCGTTGCCCGCGGTGACCTCACCGTCGGGGCGGAAGGCGGGCTTGAGCTCGGCCAGCTTCTCGACGGTGGTGCCGGCCCGGGGGCCGTCGTCCCTGGTGACGACCGTGCCCGAGGGGGTGGTGACGGGGGTGATCTCGCCGTCCCAGTAGCCGTTCTCCTGGTTGGCGCTGGCCAGCTGCTGGCTGCGGGCGGCGAACTCGTCCATGTCGCGCCGGCTGACGTTCTCGGCCAGGCGGACGTTCTCGGCGGTCTGCCCCATGGCGATGTAGATGTCGGGGAGCCCCTCGGCCGGCGCCCACGAGTCGGCGCCGTTGGTGCGCTCGGCCGACCGGGCCTGGGCGTCGGCGAAGAGGGGGTTGGCGGGGCCGCTGTCGGCCATGCCGCTCATGTAGCGGCTGACGGTCTCGACGCCGGCGGCGACGAACGCGTCGCCCTCGCCGGCCTTGATGGCGTGGGCGGCCATGCGGATCGTCTGCAGCGACGACGAGCAGTACCTGTTCACCGTGACGCCCGGTACGTCGACGCCCGCGAGGATGGCGGCGACCCGCGCCACGTTGAACCCGGCTTCACCGGCGGGTTGCCCGCAGCCCCAGATGACGTCCTCCACCTGCGCGGGGTCG
>DASXRH010000272.1:0-7112 GCA_036506715.1 Acidimicrobiales bacterium | reverse complement strand
TGCTCAGCCGGAACGAGCCGCTGTTCGCCGGGGTCCGCCCCGCCCTGTCGTTCAGCCTGGCGCGCCACGGTCTCGACGTGCTCCACCCCCTGGTCGACCTCGCCTTCGTCCACGACCAGCGGCTCGCCCACCGGGCCGACGTCGACGGCGGGATCGTCCTGGTGTTCGACGCCGGCACCGAGGGCGAGGCGCCGGCCGGGGGCGAGCTGGTGGCCGAGGTGACGCCCGGCGCCAGCTACGACACCGTCGCCCTCCGGGCGCTCGTCGACCAGATCGAGGGTGCCGACGTGGTCATCGGGGCCGACCTCCAGCGGGCCATGTCGGCGGTGTCCGACGACTACGCGCGGGTGCTGACGATCGCCCTCGACAACATCGCACGCAACCCGGCGCAGGAGCTGCTCAAGCCTCCCGTGCTCGACCTGCTGGCGGCGCACCCGCTGGTCTCACCCCGGCTCGACCCCGCGCTGATCCGCCAGCTCCGGGCCTCGCTGCCCGACCACCCGGTCATCGGCGAGGTGTCCCGCATCCGCGCCTACCTCCTCGACCGGGACGAACTGCTGGCCGCCGCGTTCACGATCGAGGTGGGCCCCGCCGGTTGAGCCCGGAGTACGGTCGCGGCCCGTGGGGAAGGTGGTCGCCGGGGAGGCACCGTCCGGATCGGTGCGGGTGGCGTCGCCCCCGGCCGCGCCGGCGCCGGGGACGGCGCCGGGCCCGGGCCGGGCCGTGCACCGGTGGCGGGACCTCGACCGCCGTGGGCGGCTGTGGGCGCTGGCCGTCGGCGCCGCGCTGCTGCTGGCGCCGGTGCTGGCCTTCGCCCACTTCGCGCCGCGCTGGGCGCCCCAGGGCGACCCGGCGCTCATGGCGCTGCGGGCGCTCGACGTGGGCACCGGGCGCACGCCGCTGCTGGGCCAGCCGTCGCAGTCGGGCCAGTACGCCGAGAGCGTGTCACAGGTCCACCACCCGGGGCCCGTGCACTTCTACCTGATGGCCCTGCCCATCCGGCTCCTGGGCGGCACGGTGGGCATGCTCGGCACCTCGATCGCCATCACCGGCACGTGCCTGGTCGGCGCGGCGTGGGCCACATTCCGCCAGCTGGGACGGCGGGCCGGGCTGGTCGCTGCGGTGGTGCTCGCGGCGGTGGCCTTCACCACCGGGGCCGCCAGCCTGGTCAACCCGGTCAGCTCCAACATCGCCGGCTACCCGCTGCTGCTGACCGCGGTGCTGATGTGGTGCGTGGCCTGCGGCGACGTGCGGCTGCTGCCGGCCGCCACCGCTGCCGCCAGCTTCACCGCCCAGCAGCACCTGTCCGTGGTGCCCGCCACCGCGGTCGTCACGCTCGGGGGCCTCGCCCTGTTCGCCGCGGCCTGGCGGCGCGACCCCCGCCGGCGGGACCCCGGGGCGCGACGGGACCTGGCCCGCGCGCTGCGGTGGTCGGGCGTGGTGGCCCTCGCCCTGTGGGCGCCGGTGCTGGCCCAGCAGGCGTTCGGCGACAAGGGCAACCTCGGCCAGATGCTGTGGTTCGCCCGCCACGGCAACCGCGACACCCTCGGCTACGGCTCGGCGCTCCACCAGGTGGCCCACACGCTCGGCCTGCCCCCGCTGCTGGGGCGCACCGAGGTGACGGGCCAGTGGCTGGCCGGCCGGCCGTCGCCACTCACCTGGCTGACCGCGGCCGCCGTCGCCGCGGTGGTGGCCGTGCTCTGCCTGCGGTGGCGGTCGGCCCGACCCCGCCGGGCCCGGCTGGGGGCCATGGCCGGCGTCGTGGCGGCGGCCGGCCTCTACAACGGCGCCTCGGTGCCGGTCGGCATCGAGCAGTACCGGCTGGCCTTCTACCACTGGGCCTTCGTGCTCGCCTTCTTCGTGGCGCTCATCGTCGGGCTGGCCGTCACCGACGGGATCGCCCGCCTCCCGGCCGCCCGGGCCGCCGGCGCCCGCCCGGCTCTCGCGGCCCTGGCCGTGATCGCCGTGGCCCTGCCGCCGGTGGTCGACACCCGGCTCGACCGGCCCAGCAACGACGACGGTGCCGCCTACCTCCACCTCCCCACCGGCATCGTCGATGCGCTGGCCGGCGCCGCCGAGGCCCACGCGGGCGCGCTCGGCGACCACACCGTGCTGCTCGTCCGCAACGAGCCGCTGTACGTCGGCTACCACGCGGCGCTGGCCTACGACCTGATCGAGCGGGGCCTGCCGGTGGCCATGCCCCGCAGCGCCCGGTTCTTCGTCCACGACCAGCGCCTGGCCGACCGGTCCCGGCTCGACAGCGGGCTCGTGCTGGTGGTCGACGACGAGGTCCCGAGCCCCCGGCCGCCCGGCACCCTCATCGCCGAGGCCGACCTGCCGGGCCACGGCTTCGCCATCGCCGACTACCGGGCCCTGGTCGCCGGGGCGAGGGCGGCCGACGAGGTGGTGCCCGCCCCCGCCACCGCCGCCTTCCTGGCCGCCCAGGATCCCGCGGTCCGCCAGGTCGAGATGGCCACCCTGCAGTGGGTGCTCGACGACCCGTCCGAGGCCCTGCTGTCGGCCGACGTGCTCACCTTCCTCCGCGACCACCCGTTGGCCGAGCCGGCCCTCGACCCCGGCCAGGTGCGGGCCGTGCTCGACAGCCTGGGGGACCGCACCCCGGGGGCGCCCACCCACCTGCGGCTGTTCCTGCTCGACCGCGACGAGATCCGCCGGTTCGGCCAGCCGGACGAGATCGGTTGAGGGTCAGCGCCGGGGGGCGCGGGCCTCGGCGATGATCCAGGGGAAGGCCCGCACCACCCGCACCTCGGCGAACGACCCGGCCAGCAGCCGCCGCAACCGGCCCGGGGTGAACCACTGGACGTGCTCGGGGTCGTTGCCCAGCCGGCCCACGTTCTTGCCCCGGCCAAGGTTGCCGAGCCGGAACCACGGCTCCCACGGGACCGACACCACGCAGCGGTCGGCCGTGACCCGGGCCAGCTCGGCGACGGCCGGCACGGGCGTGGGCAGGTGCTCCAGCACCTCGATGCAGGTCACCATTTCGGCGGCGCCCGTGGGGAGGGGCAGCATGCCCGCGTCGCCCACGGCCAGCGCCACGGCGGGCAGGCGGTCGGCCGCGGCTCGGGACTTGTCGAACCGGTACTCGACCCCGACCAGCCGGGTCCGGGACGCCGACCCGGCCAGGAGCCGCTCGAGGCACAGGCCCTCCCCCACCCCCACGTCGACGACCGTGGCGGGCAGCGGGCCGACGACCTCCCGCAGCCGCCCGGTCCACCGGTCGAGCAGGCGGCGGACGACGGGGTTGGTCGAGCCGTACTTGGCGGCGTCCTGGCCGGCGGCCCGCTCGGGCGCCCCCGGGGCGAGTCCGATGGGCCGGGGCGCGCGGGCCGGGGCCTCGACGGTGCTCACTGGAGATCGGTGTCCAGGCGGTAGTCGGTGGGGCGCCGGCGCAGGTAGACGCTCAGCTCGGCCAGCAGCCCCAGCAGGATCATCTGCACCGCCACAACCACCAGCAGCACGCCGGCCAGCAGCGCCGGGCGGGTGCCCACGGTCTGGCCCATGATCCGCTCGAGCAGCATCCAGCCGAGCAGCCCCGAGCCGACGGTCCCCATCACCAGCCCGAGCCCGCCGAAGAGGTGGAAGGGGCGGCCGGTGTAGGTGGTGAGGAACTTGACCGTGATCAGGTCGAGGAAGCCCCGCCAGAACCGGGCCCGGCCGAACTTGGACTCGCCGTGCCGCCGGGGCTGGTGGTCGACGTCGATCTCGCCCACCCGGAAGCCCCCCCACTGGGCCAGCACCGGGATGTAGCGGTGCAGCTCCCCGTAGAGCTCGAGCCCGGTGGCCAGCTCGCGGCGCATGACCTTGAACCCGCTGTTGAAGTCGCGCCCCGACACGCCCGTCACCAGCGCCGTCACGCGGTTGTAGAGGCGCGAGGTGGTGCGCTTGACGAACCGGTCGTTGCGCACGGCCCGGCGCCCGGTGACCAGGTCGAGCCGGTCGTCGGCGTCGAGGGCGGCCAGCAGCCGGGGGATCTGGCGGGGGTCGTCCTGCCCGTCGGCGTCCATGAGCACCACGTACTCGCCCGTCGCCCGGGCCAGGCCGGCGTCGAGGGCCGCCGACTTGCCGGCGTTGCGCCGCAGCCGCACGCCCAGCACCTCGGTGCTGCGCCACTTGCGCAGCAGATCGGTGGTGCCGTCGGTGCTGCCGTCGTCGACGACGATCACCTCGAAGGTCAGCCCCGCGTCGCGCAGCGCGGACGTCGTCTCGGGCAGCAGCTCGGCCAGGTTGTCGCGCTCGTTGTACGCCGGCAGCACGACCGACACCTGCGTCCCCACGTTGCCTCCCCAGATACCCGGCATTCATCCCGGCGTCACGCGACAGCATCGCGCAGAGCGGCGTACCGACGCAGCGTGGGACGCTGATCGCCGACGCGAAACCCCGGCGCCGACCGCGGGGCGCGGTCAGACGGCGACGGGCTGAGCCGAGCCAGCTCGAGCGCCCGGCCGGGCGGACGGGTCAGCCGAAGCGGCGCATGTGCACGTTGAGCACGAGGCCGATCGCCAGCCACGACGCGATGATCGACGAGCCGCCGTAGCTCATGAAGGGCAGGGTGATGCCGGTGATCGGCATGATGCCCATGGTCATGCCCACGTTCTGGAAGATCTGGAACACCAGCATCGACAGGACGCCGACGCAGATGAGCATGCCCAGGCGGTCCTGGGCGATCTGGGCGGTGCGCCAGATGCGCAGGCACATGAGGGCGAACAGGCCCAGCACGGTGGCCGAGCCGACGAAGCCCATCTCCTCGCCGAGGGCGGTGAAGATGAAGTCGGTGTGCTGCTCGGGCACGAACCCCAGCCGGGTCTGCGTCCCCTCGAACAGGCCCTTGCCCGACGTGCCGCCCGAGGCGATGGCCGCCTTGGACTGGTCGAGGTTCCAGTTCTCGGGAGTGAGCGCCGCGTCGTTCTGGTCGAGGAACACCGACAGCCGGTCCCGCTGGTAGTCCTGCAGCAGGTCCGAGCTGAGCACCCCCACCACGGCCACGACGCCGACGGCGCTGAGGATCACGATGTGGCGCGGCCGGGCCCCCGCCACCAGCAGCATGCCCATGGCGATGGCCACGAACACCAGCGCGGTGCCCAGGTCGGGCTGGAGCATGATCAGGCCCGCCGGCACCGCGAACAGCAGCAGGGCGAGGAACAGCCGCCGGGCCTTGAGCGGCGTCTCGGAGCCGGCCAGCACCGCCGCCACCACCAGGATCACCGCCACCTTGGCCAGCTCGGCCGGCTGGAGCTGGAAGGCGCCGATCTGGAACCACGCCTGCGTCCCCCGCCGCTCGGTGCCGAGCGGCGACACCACCAGGGCCAGCAGCACCAGCACCACGCCGTAGGGGAGCCAGGCCAGGTCGCGCAGCCGCCGGTAGTCGACCAGGGTGACCAGCACCATGCCCACCACCCCGATGGCGATGAACAGGATCTGCTTGCGCAGGAACGACGTGTCGTAGTCGCTCGGGTCGGTTCCCCGGGTCGACGACAGGATCATCAGCGCGCCCAGCGCGGACACGGCGCCCGCGCAGCAGAGGAGCACCAGGTCGACGTGGCGCCAGGCCGCTGGCGCGCGGGGCCGGAAAAGGCTCTCCTCGCGGCGCCGCCCCCGCTCGCGGGGTGTGCGCAGCGTGCGCTCCCGGGCCGGCAGCCGGCCGAGGTCGAGGGCGCCCCGGGCCATCAGTCGTACGCCCCCCCGCCGGTGTCGCCGGTCAGCGCGTCGGCCGGCGCCGTAGGCAGGCCGTCGGGCCCCACCGGGGCCAGCGGGCGGATGCCCGACAGCCCCTCGAACAGGGCCCGGGCCACCGGGGCGGCGGCGGTGGCGCCGAAGCCCGACTGCTCGAGGAACACGCTCACCTGGAACCGGGGGGCGGGCGCCGGCCCGAAGGCCGAGAACACGGCGGTGTCGCCCTTGTTGTCGACCTGGGCGGTGCCGGTCTTGCCCGCCACCGGGAAGTCGTCGAGCGGGAAGCCGGCGAATGCCCGGGCGGCGGTGCCGCTGCGGGGCACCCCCTCCAGCCCCCGCAGCAGGGGCTCGCGCACCTCGGGCGGCAGGTCGACCTGCCCGGCCACCTGGGGGTCGAACGTCGCGGTCACCCGGTCGCTCTGATAGGCCTGGGCCCGCAAGGCCACCTGGGGCACGTAGCGGGTGCCGCCGTTGGCGAAGGTGGCGTAGCCGTTGGCCAGCTGCAGCGGGGTCACCAGCACGTCGCCCTGGCCGACGGCCATGTTGACGTTGTCGCCGGTGCGCCACTTGGGATCCTGGTCGGTCTTGGTGCCGTAGTCGAGCTTCCACGCCGGCGTGGGCACCCGCCCCGGCGCCTCGCCGGTGAGGGCGAGCCCGGTGCGGTCGCCGAGGCCCCACGGCCGCAGCAGGTTCTGCAGGCCCTCGTCGCCGCCGTACTGGTCCCTCTGCAGCCAGAACTGCGCGCCCACGTTGTAGAAGTAGGCGTCGGACGACACGGTGAGCGCCCGGTCGATGCGGATGTTGCCGTAGGACGCCCCGCCGGCGTTGGACCGGAAGCACTTGGCCCCCGTGCACCCCGGGATCAGGTAGCCGCCCCGGTCGGCGAACACGGTGTCGGGGCTCATCACCCCGGCCATCAGCGCCGCGTACCCGACGAACAGCTTGAACGTCGACCCGGGGGCGAACTGGCCCTGGTCGGCCCAGTTGTTGAGCGGATAGTGGTTCTCGGGATCGCGCAGGTAGGCCAGCTCGGCCTCGTCGATGCCGTCGACGAACAGGTTGGGGTCGTAGCTCGGGTACGACGCCATCGCGATGACCTGGCCGTTGTTGGGGTCCAGGACCACCGCGGCCCCGCTGGGCGCGGCGTTGCGGCTGCCGTCGCTGTTGACCCGGTTGCGGGCGTCGGCCAGGCCCTGCTGGATCTTCTGCTCGGCCAACGCCTGCACGTCGCCGTCGATGGAGAGGATGACGTCGTCGCCGGCCTTGGGCTCGCGCTCGCTGATGACCCGCACGGGGTCGCCCTGGGCGTCGACCTCGATGCGGCGGATGCCCGGCGTGCCCCGCAACCACGGCTCGTAGGCCTGCTCGACCCCGCTCTTCCCGATCTGGTCGTTGAGCGTGTAGGGCTTGTCCTTCTGGCC
>DASXRH010000271.1:0-6492 GCA_036506715.1 Acidimicrobiales bacterium | reverse complement strand
CCACCTCGAGCCGCGCCCGCGTCGCGGGATCGAGCTCGTCGGCCCGGGCCAACAGCTCGTCGCCCCACACCGGGGCCTCGGTACAGGCCGGCGAGTCGCCCCAGCAGGCGATCAGGCGCACGTACAGCCAGGCCGCACCCGAGGCGTCACCGCTGTCGAGCAGGTGGCGCATGGCCAGCCGGAACACCGGCAGGTCGCTCATCAGCCGTGCCACCGCGTCGGCCTGGGCCGGCGTGCGGCGCAGGCGGTCGAGGTCGTGGGCCTCGGCCTTGGCCCAGCCGGCCAGGCGGTCGAGGGCGGCGGCCCGGCCGGCGGCGTCGAGGTGGGCGCCGGCGTGGGCCCGCACGGGCTGGAGCAGCCTCGCCCGGCGGCGGTGGGGGCCCTCCAGCAGCACCAGCGACGCGTCGGCCAGCCGGGCGAGGGCGGCGCGGGCCTCGTCCTCGCCGGTGCCGGCCACCGCAGCCGCCGCCCCGGCGTCGAACCCCGTGGGGATCACGCTGAGGCGGGCGTAGAGGTCGGCCGTGGCGGGGTCCAGCCGGGCCAGGGCGGCGTCGAGCGCCGGGCCCAACCGGCGGCGGCCGGCGCCCACCGGGGGCTCGGCGTCGAGCATGGTCGACGTGTCGGATGCCAGCCGGCGGGCCAGGGGGGCCAGCGGCTCGACCCGGGCCGCCGCGGCCGCGATCTCGATCGCCAGCGGCAGGCCGTCGACGGCCCGCACGATCTCGCCCACGTGGCGCCAGTCCGCGTCGTCGGCAGGTCGGCAGCCGACATCGTCGAGCCGCCGGGCCAGCAGCGCGCCGGCCGGCGAGTCCCGCACGGCCGTCGGGGTCGCCCCCGCCTCGGGGACCGCCAGCGGCCCGAGGGGCACCACGGCCTCGCCGGCGACGCCGAGCGGCACCTGGCTGGTGGCCAGCACCCGCAGGCCGGGGCCCGCGTGGAGGACGGCCAGCGCCGCCCGGGCGGCCTCGCCCGCCACGTGCTCGCAGTTGTCGAGGATCACGAGTACCTGGCGGCGGGCCAGGGCCGCGGCCGCGCGCCCCGCCGGGTCACCGCCGGCGGCGGTGGGCGGGGTGCCGGCGGCGTCGCCGATCGCGGTGGTCCCGGCCGGCCCGGCCACGCCCACGGCCGACGCCAGCGCCGCGCCCACGTCCCCGGGCCCGCCCGCGCCGAGGTCGACCACGACCACGCCGTCGGGGAAGACGGTCGCGTCGGCCGCGCCCACGGCCACGGCCAGGGTCGTCTTGCCCACCCCGCCCGGCCCGACCACGGTGACCAGCCGGGCCCGGCGCAGGCGGCTGGACAGTGCCGCCCGCTCGGCGTCCCGGCCCACCAGGGTGGTGAGCGGCGCCGGGGCCGAGCCGGGCGCCGGCCGCCAGCGGGCGGCGTCGAGCGCGGGGTCCTGCAGCAGGATGGCTGTCTCCAGCCGCTGCAGCTCGGGACCGGGGTCGAGGCCGGTGCGCTCGACGAGCACCGCCGCCGCCGCCCGGTAGGCGCGCAGGGCGTCGGTCTGGCGGCCGGCGCAGGTCAGCGCGGTCATCAGCAGGGCCCAGCGGCGCTCTCGCAGCGGCTCGTCGTTGACCAGCCGGCCCAGCAGGGCCAGCGCCTCGTCGAGCCGGCCGGTGGCGGTGAGCACGTCGGCGTAGCGCTCCTCGGCACCCCGGCGGCGGTCCTCGAGGGCCTCGGCCTCGGCGGCCAGCCGGGGGTCCGACCGCAGGTCGGCCAGCGCCGCACCCGACCACAGGCCCAGGGCGCCTGCCAGGCGGCCGGCCGCCTCGGCGATCCGCCCGGCCGCCTCGTCGGCGGCGGCCAGGTCGCACAGCTCGGTGAACCGGGCGGCGTCGACCGCGCCGTCCTCGGCCCGCAGCACGTAGCCGCCGGGGGCGGTGTCGATGCCGGCGCCGGGCACGGCGGCCAGCGCCCGCCGCAGCCGCGACACATGACCCTGGACGGCGGTGCGGGCGGTGGGCGGCGGCCCGTCGGGCCAGAGGCGGGCGGCCAGCTCGTCGGCGGTCCAGGCCTGGCCGGGGCGCAGCGCCAGCCACGCCAGCAGGCGGGCTGCGTGGCCGCGGAACCCCACCTCGTCGCCCGTGCCGGTGACCAACCTGACCGGTCCCAGCAGACGGATCGCGCCCGCATCCGCCACCGCTGCCGTTGTAGCAGACCATCGCCTCGGTCACGGGCCGACCGCGCTGCGTCGCGGCGGGGTGCCGCTAGCGTGCGCCGTCGTGACCGTGCGCTGGATCGACGACCACTGCCACCTGGGGTGGGAGGGCGAGGGGCCGGCCGACCCGGCACTGGTGGACGCCATGGTGGCCGAGGCCCGGGCCGCCGGGGTCGAGCGCCTGATCACGGTGGGCACCGACGTGCCCCGCTCGGCCGACGCCGTGGCCGCTGCCGCCCGCCACCCCGGCGCGGTGTGGGCGACGGTCGGCCTCCACCCCCACGACGCCCGCCTGGGGCTCGACGGGCTCGAGGCCATGCTCTCCGCCCCCGGCGTGGTCGCCGTCGGGGAGTGCGGGCTCGACTACCACTACGGGCACTCACCCCGCGCCGTGCAGCGGGCGGCCTTCGCCGCCCAGATCGGGTGGGCCCACGAGCACGACCTGGTGCTGATGATCCACACCCGTGAGGCGTGGGACGACACGTTCGCCGTCCTCGACGCCGAGGGCGTGCCGCCCCGCACGGTGTTCCACTGCTTCACCGGCGGGCCCGGCGAGGCCCAGGCCTGCCTCGACCGTGGCGCCCACCTGTCGTTCTCCGGCATCGTCACGTTCCCCACCGCCGACGACGTGCGGGCCGCCGCCGCCCTGTGCCCGCTCGACCGGGCGCTGGTCGAGACCGACAGCCCCTACCTGGCGCCGGTGCCCCACCGGGGCCGCCCCAACCGGCCGGCGCTGGTGCCGCTGGTGGGCGAGGCCGTGGCCGCGGCCATGGGCCTCACCCCGGCCGAGGTGGCCGCCGCCACGTGGGCCAACGCCGAGCGGCTGTACCGGCTGCCTACGCTCGCCGCGTGACGCTGAGTCCCCGGCAGGTGCGCGACCTGCTGGACAGCTACGGGCTGGCTCCCAGCCGGGCCCTGGGCCAGAACTTCGTGGCCGACCCCAACACCGTCCGCCGGATCGCCCGGCTGGCCGAGGTCGGGCCCGGCGACCGGGTGGTCGAGATCGGGCCCGGGCTGGGCTCGCTCACCCTCGCGCTGGCCGAGACCGGCGCGGCCGTCACCGCGGTCGAGATCGACCGTCATCTGCTGCCCGCGCTGCGCTCGGTGGTCGAGCCGGCCGGGGTGCGGGTGGTGGCGGGCGACGCGCTGCACCTGGACTGGGGCCCGGTGCTGGGCCCCGACGACGGCTGGGTCCTGGTGGCCAACCTGCCGTACAACATCGCCACCCCGCTGGTCCTCGACCTGCTGCGGGACGTCCCGGCGATCGAGCGGATGCTGGTCATGGTCCAGCGGGAGGTGGGCGAGCGGCTGGCCGCCCGGGTGGGCGACGCCGCCTACGGCATCCCGTCGGTCAAGGTGGCCTACTGGGCGGAGGCCGAGGTGGTGGGCCGGGTGCCGCCGACGGTGTTCATCCCCCCGCCCCGGGTCGAGTCCGTGCTGGTCCGCCTGCGCCGGTGGCCGGCCCCGCCTGTACCCGCCCCCCGGGACCGGCTGTTCCGCCTGGTGGAGGCCGGCTTCGGCCAGCGCCGCAAGATGCTGCGGCGGTCGCTGGCCGGCCTCGTGGACCCCGCCGACTTCGCCGCCGCCGGGGTCCGCCCCGAGGCCCGGGCCGAGGAGTTGGACCTCCCGGCCTGGTCGCGGTTGGCGGACCGGGATGTGGGAAGGTGACGGGCATGAGTGATCCGCAGGACCCGTACGGCCAGCAGGACCCGTACGGTCAGCAGGGCCAGCAGTACCCCCAGCAGCAGTATCCCCAGCAGGGGTACCAGTACGGCCAGCAGGGCTACCAGCAGCCGTACTCGGGGGGCTACCAGGCGCCGAAGGTGCGCAAGCCGCTCGACCTGGCCAGGCTCGTGACCATCGGCGGCTGGGTCGTGATCGGCCTCTACACCCTGCAGTTCCTGTACGTGCTCACCCAGGACGACGGCTTCAACGGCGGCACCAAGTTCGCCGACCGGTTCTTCGGCGACATGCCCACCCTCGGGCAGGGCATCTTCTACGGCGCCGTGCTGCTGGCGGTGGGCGTGTGGCTGGGCCGGCAGAAGGGCGCAGACTGAGCGTCCTGACCGCCCCGGCGAAGCTCACCGTCTCCCTGCGGGTGACGGGGGTCCGCGACGACGGCTACCACCTGCTCGACGCGGAGATGGTCAGCCTCGACCTGGCCGACGAGCTGACCTTCGGCCCGGGCTGGGGGCTCGACGTGGTCGAGGGCCACGACAAGGGGTACGTCGACCCCCAGGACAACCTCGTCGGCCGCGCCCTCAAGGCCGTGGGCCGCGAGGCTCGGGTGGCGCTGGTCAAGCGCATCCCGGCCGGCGGCGGCCTCGGCGGCGGGTCGTCCAACGCCGCCGCCGTCATGCGCTGGGCCGGGTGCGACGACCTCGAGATCGCCGAGTCGCTCGGCGCTGACGTGCCCTTCTGCCTGCACGGCGGGCGGGCCCGGGTGCGGGGGATCGGCGAGGTCCTCGACCCCCTGCCGTTCGTGGCCCGCACCGTCACGCTGGCCATGCCGCCGTTCGGCTGCTCGACCCCCGAGGTCTACGCCGCCTGGGACCGCCTCGGCGGGCCCCGCGCGTCCGGTCCGAACGACCTCGAGCCGGCCGCCCTGGCGGTCGAGCCCCGGCTGGCCGGGTTCCGCGATGCGTTCGCCGCCGCCACCGGCCGGACCCCGGTGCTCGCCGGGTCGGGGTCGACGTGGTTCGTCGAGGGCGCCCATCCCGGCGAGGGCCGGATCGTGGCCCGCACGATCCCGGCGTACTGATCCCGGGACGCGCAACGAGCGCCCCGGTGCAGGGGGCGCTCGGCGGACGCTGGACGGTCGAGGTGGCGCCGGGTCGGCTACTTGCCGGCGGCGCGGCGCTGCCAGCGGGTGCGCTTGAGCATCTTCTTGTGCTTCTTCTTGCGCATGCGCTTGCGGCGCTTCTTGATCAGTGAACCCATGAGGCTGGTCACCCTAGTGGCGGCGCGGAGGGCCCTCCAACCTGGCGCAAAGGTGGAAACCTGGTCGTCATGTCGACCGACACGCCCGGCGGGGACGACGGCCCGCCGCCCCCCGACGACCCCGAGGCCACCCAGCTGACCCCGCCCGCCGACGCCCCCGCCGCTCCCGGCGCGGACCCCGAGGCCACCCAGATGACCCCGCCGCCGGACCCCGAGGCCACCCAGCTGACCCCGGCGCCGGACCCCGAGGCGACCCAGCTGACCCCGGCGCCGGACCCCGAGGCGACCCAGCTGACCGCGCCGGCGGACCCCGAGGCGACCCAGCTGACCCCGCCGGCGGACTCCGAGGCCACCCAGCTGGTCGAGCCCGACGAGCCCATCACGGAGCCGATCGTCCCGGTCGGCAGCCCGACCAGCGTGTACGGCGCGCCCCCGCTGGGCGACCCGTACGCCCCGACGACCGATCCGTACGCCCCGCCGGTGGCTCCGTACCCCGGCGCCGAGGCGCCCGGCGGCCGACCGCCGGACCGCCGCGGCCGCACCGCCCTCATCACCGGCCTGGTGGCCCTGCTGGTCATCCTCCTGGGGATCGGCGCGTACCTCCTGCTGACCGGCGGTGACGACAACACCCCGTCGACCACGACCACGACGACCTCGACCACGACGACGACGATCCCGACGACGGCCGCCCGCCCGACCACCACCCCGACGACCAGCCCGGCCACGACGGCCCCACCGACGACCCCCACGACGGCCGCCACGACGACGACGGCCCCGACGACGACATCCACCACCACGACGACCACCACCACGGCCCCGACCACATCCACGTCGGGCCCGTAACCGCCGCGCCCAACCGTGGGCGACGCTAGGCGAGGGCGTTACCGTGGAGCCACCATCGGGGGTAGTTCAATAGGCAGAACAGCAGCCTTTGGAGCTGTGTGTTGCAGGTTCGAACCCTGCCCCCCGAGCCACCGGCTGCGGCGCTGGTCACGGCCCGGATCGGCCGCCGACCGGACCTGACGCTAGACGTCCACGTGACCGGGTCGTGCCATCCACGTGCAAGAACGCCGGCCGGATCAAGGCGTCTCGTCCTCGTCGGCCTGGACCTCGTCGTCGTGGTCGACGTTCAGCCCCCATGATTGTCGGGTCCGCTTGGATGGCTCGGTACCTCACGGGAGGATCGGGTCGTCGGGGAACGGGACCGGCCTCCACCAGTCGTGAAGGTGCGCGGCAGCGGCGAGGTAGAGGCGCTCTGCGTCAGGATCCGCGTCGGTGGCGTCAAGGCATGCGAGCGTGTACTTGGCGACATGCGCGTCGGGGTGGATGACGCCGTAGCTGACGAGACTGTCGATCATCGCGGGCAGGTCGTCGTTGGATGCCCACCACAC
>DASXRH010000270.1:0-3670 GCA_036506715.1 Acidimicrobiales bacterium | reverse complement strand
TCGACATCCTGTTCTCCAACGCCGCCGCCCGCATCGGCCGCGACCGCCCCGAGGCCGCCCAGGTGCGGGGCTTCGTGGCCACCAACAACCGGGGCACCACCCGCCTGCTGCGGGCCCTGGTCCCCCGCATGGGGCCCGGCGGCCGGCTGTTCGTGGTGGCCAGCTCGTTCGGCACCATGCGGTCGTTGCCCGACGCGCGTCTCCACGTCCTCTTCGACGCCCCCGGCCTCACGCTCGACGACATCGACGCCGCGATGGCCGGCTACGTCGACGCGGTGGAGGCGGGCCGGGCCGAGGCCGAGGGCTGGCCCGACTGGATCAACATCCCGTCCAAGGTGGGCCAGGTGGCGGCTGTGCGGGTGGTGGCCCGCGACCTGGCCGCCGCCGGCACCGACGTCTTCGCCGCCGCCGTGTGCCCGGGGCTGGTCGACACCGACGCCTCCCGCCCCTGGTTCGACGACATGAGCGAGGCCCAGTCGCCCGATGCCGCGGCCGCCCACCTCGTGCGCCTGGCCCTCGACCCCGTCGACGACGCCTGGCGGGGCGAGCTCGTCCAGTTCGGCCGGGTCCTGCCCTGGCGCTGAGCGAGCCTGCGGATCAGACCGTGGTCTGATGACCCCGCCGGCTGGCGTCGCTACGGTGCGGCCGGTGCCGGACTTCGCACGCGTGCTCGACCGCTTCCGGCGGGTGCCGCCGCTGGCCGTCGACGCCGCCCTGGCGGCTGCGGTCGCCGCGGTCACGGTGGCCTCGGTCGTGGTCGAGGACCGCAACGACGACGGGGTCCATCTCACCGGTCTGGGCGTGGCGCTGCTGGTCGCCCAGTTCGTGCCGCTGGTGTGGCGGCGCCGCGCGCCGCTGGCGGTGCTGCTGGTGGTGACCGCCGCCAGTGTGGCCTACGGCGTGGCCGAGCTGCCCGACCCCGCCGCCATGTTCGCCTTCGCCCTCGCCTTCTACACCGTCGCCGCCTACGAGCCCCGGTCGGTGAGCGTGCCCTGCGCGGTGGCGGCCGCCGTGGTCGGCGCCGCCGCCATCCTGGCGGCGGCCGACTCCGACGTGGCCGACGTGGCCGTGGACTACTTCGTGGCCATCACCGCCTGGGTGGTCGGCGATACCCTCCGCAGCCAGCGGGAGGAGGCCGCCCGGCTGGCCGCCCAGCGGGAGGACAACGCCCGCCGGGCCGTGGCCGACGAGCGGGTGCGCATCGCCCGCGACCTCCACGACGTGGTGGCCCACCACCTGAGCGTGATCGTCGTCCAGGCCGAGGCGGCCCAGGAGGTCATCGGCGCCCGGCCCGAGCGGGCCGCGGCCGCCATGGGAAACGTGGCCGAGACCGCCCGCACGGCGCTCGGCGAGCTGCGCCGGGTGCTTGGGGTGCTGCGCTCGGACGCCACGCTGGCGCCCCAGCCCGACCTGACCTCGGTGGACGACCTGGTGGCCTCGGTCCGCCAGGCCGGCCTGGTAGTCGACGTGCGCACCGAGGGCGCGGCCCGGCCCGTGACCGGCGTCGTCGGCCTGGCCGCCTACCGGGTGGTCCAGGAGGCGCTGACCAACGTGCTGCGCCACGCCGCCGCCCGCCGGGCCGAGGTGGGGCTGGCCTACGGCGACGACGACCTGGTGGTGACGGTGAGCGACGACGGCCGGGGCCCGGGCGGGGGGGCCGCCGGCGGCCACGGCCTGGCCGGCATGCGGGAGCGGGTGACCGTGCTGGGCGGCAGCCTCGACGTCGGGCCGCGGGCCGGAGGCGGCTTCGCCGTGCGGGCCCGGCTGCCGCTGGGGCCGTGACCCCCACCGCGCCGGACCCCGGGCCGATCCGGGTGGTCGTCGCCGACGACCAGGAGCTGGTGCGCAACGGCTTCGCCATGATCGTGGACGCCCAGCCCGACCTGGTGGTGGTGGGCGAGGCCGGCGACGGCGCCGAGGCGGTGGCCGTGGCCCGCCGGGAGCGGGCCGACGTGGTGCTCATGGACGTGCGCATGCCCCGCACCGACGGCATCGAGGCCACCCGGCTGCTGGCCGGGCCCGGCGTGGCCGACCCGGTCAAGGTCGTGATCCTCACCACCTTCGACCTCGACGAGTACGTCTACGCCGCGCTGCGGGCCGGGGCCAGCGGCTTCCTGCTGAAGGACGTGCGCCGGGACGATCTGGTGCACGCCGTGCGGGTGGTGGCGGCCGGTGAGGCCCTGCTGGCCCCGTCGGTGACCCGGCGCCTGGTCGAGGACTTCGCCCGCCGCCCGAACGCCGGCGCCGCCCGGCCCGCCGACCTCGACCGGCTCACGCCCCGCGAGCACGAGGTGCTCCAGCTCATCGGCCAGGGCCGCAACAACGCCGAGATCGGCGCCGAGCTGTACGTGGGCGAGGCCACGGTGAAGACCCACGTGGGCCGGGTGCTGATGAAGCTCGGCCTGCGGGACCGGGTCCATGCGGTCATCTACGCCTACGAGGCCGGCCTGGTCGGGCTGCCCGGGCCGCCGGGTCATCCCGGGGTCTGACGCCGCGATCCGCCCGGCGGCCGACGACCGGGCCGGGGTCCGGGGCGCACGCTCCGTGCATGCTGCATCGCCTGTCCTCCGTCGCCGTGCGGTCCCCCCGCCGGATCGCCCTCGCCTGGCTGGCCGTCCTCGTCCTGGGGGTCATGGCGGCCGGGGCGCTCTTCTCCAGTCTCGACGCCGACCTCGACCGGTCGCCCCGGTTCGAGTCCGAGCAGGTGGGGAAGCGGCTCGCCCGCCTCGACCCCGGCGGCGGCGAGATCGCCGCCGTGGTGGAGGCCGCCCCCCTCGACCCGGGCGTCGTCCCGCGGTTGGAGGCCATCCCGGGGGTGGCGGGCGTCCGCTGGATCGCCAGCGACGACGGCACGGCCACCGCCATCGCCGTCGCCCTCGACCCCCACCTGTCCGACGAGCGTGAGGGCGCGGCGGTCGACGACGTGACCGGCGCGCTGCGGGCCATCGACGCCCCCCGCGTGCGGGTGGGCGGCGAGATGCTGCTCGACGAGGAGGTCGGCGAGCTGGCCGAGCGGGACGCCCAGCGGGCCGAGATGCTGTCGCTGCCGGTGGCGCTGGTGCTCATGGCCCTGCTGCTCGGCGGGCTGCTGGCCGCCGGGATGCCGATCGCCATCGCCCTGTCGGGCGTGAGTGCCGCAATGCTGGGCCTGGCGGTGGTGGCGTCGCTGACCGACGTGTCGCTGTACGCCCTCAACGTGACGCTCATGCTGGGCATCGGGCTCGGCATCGACTACGGGCTGCTGATGATCAGCCGGTTCCGCGAGGAGCGGGGCCACGGCCTGGTCGTGGCCGACGCCGTGACCCGCACGGTCGCCACCGCCGGCCGCACCGTCGTGTTCTCGGCGTGCACCGTGGCGGTGGCGTTGCTGGGCCTGGTCGTGTTCGACGACCCCACCATCCGCTCGCTGGCGTTCGCCGGCGTGGGCGTGGTGCTGGCCACCATGGCGGCGGCGCTCACCCTGCTGCCGGCCCTGCTGGCGTGGCGGGGGCACCGGCTCTCGCCGGCCGCGCCCGCCGGGGCCCACGGGGCGTTCGCCCGCCTGGCCCGCACCATCCAGCGCCGGGCGGTGCCGGTGGTCGTCGTGGTCGGGGTCGGGCTCGTGCTGCTGGCCATGCCGTTCGCCGGTGCCCGGTTCGACGACATCGGCGTCAAGGCGCTGCCCCGCTCG
>DASXRH010000269.1:0-9789 GCA_036506715.1 Acidimicrobiales bacterium | reverse complement strand
GAGCGCACGTCGGTCAGCGGTCGGCAGGCCCGTCCTCCCCGCTCGGGATGGGCCCTCCCAGCGGGGCTGCGCCCGCGGTCGGCGGTGCCTGCCCGGCCGTCCCCGCCTGCCCGGCGGCGGTCTAGCCGTGTCCGATCGATGGGCGGTGCTGCTGGCCGTGGCCGCTTTCGCCGGTGCGGTGGCGTCGGTCGACGGCCACATCGGCCGGGTCCCCCTGTGGGTGGCCGTGCTGGCGCTCGCCGTCGCGGCCGCCGCTGGCCGGGGCGGCCGCCCACGCCCCGGCCTCCTGTGCCTGGCCGTCGGCCTGCTGGCCATCGCCCTCGCGGGCCGCTCGCTGGCGGGCCTGGCGAGCCCGCTGCCCACCGGCCCCGTCACCGGGGAGGTCACGCTCGTCGGCGATCCCGTCCCCGACGGCCACGGCGGCGTGAGCGTCGACGTCCGCCTCGCCGGGCGCCGCCTCCGGGCCCTGGCCCGGGGCGCCGCCGCCACCAGCCTCGGCGACCGCCTGGCCGGCGAGCGGGTCACCATCCTCGGCACCCGCGACGCCCCCGGCCCCATCGAGACCCGCGCCCGCTACCGCCACCTCGCCGGCCGGCTCGACATCACGACGGTCGTCTCCTGGCGCCCCGGCGACGCCGTCAGCCGGGCGGCCAACGGGCTCCGCCGCACCCTGGCCGAGGGCGCCGAGGTGCTCCCCGCTCGCCAGCGGGCCCTGCTGGCCGGTGTCACCCTGGGCGACGACCGCGCCCAACCGCCCGACATGACCGACGCCTTCCGCGCCGCCGGCCTCACGCACCTCCTCGCCGTGAGCGGCCAGAACGTTGCCTTCGCCCTGGTCATCGTCACCCCGGTCATCTCCCGCCTGCGGTTCGGGCCCCGCCTCGTGGCCACGCTGGCGGCCTTGGCCGGCTTCGTGCTGCTCACCCGGGCCGAGCCCTCGGTGCTGCGGGCGACCGCCATGGCCTCGGTGGCCGCCGTGGGCAGCGCCCTTGGCCGCCCGGCGTCGGCCACCCGCACCCTCGCCCTCGGCGTGGCCGCCATCGTCCTCGTGGACCCGCTGCTCGTGACGTCGGTGGGGTTCAG
This sequence comes from Acidimicrobiales bacterium, assembly GCA_036506715.1. Classification (GTDB taxonomy): domain Bacteria; phylum Actinomycetota; class Acidimicrobiia; order Acidimicrobiales; family VFJN01; genus ZC4RG19. Next base: position 8,706 of record DASXRH010000269.1, on the reverse strand, counting down.
GCTCTCGGTGGCGGGCGCGGCCGGCATCGCCGTCGGCGCCTCCCGCCTGGAACGGGTGCTCCCCGGCCCCCGCTGGCTGGCCGCCCCGCTCTCGGTGACCCTGACCGCCCAGGCGGCGGTCGCCCCGCTGCTGGTGTCCACCTTCGGCTCGGTCCCGGTGGCGGCCCTTCCGGCCAACCTCCTGGCCGTCCCGGTCGCCGGGCCGCTCATGGTCTGGGGCCTCACCGCCGGCCTGCTCGCGGGCCTCGCCGGACCCGGCGTCGCCCGCATCCTCCACCTCCCGACCGGCCTGCTCCTCGCCTGGCTCGACGGCGTCGCCCACGCCGCGTCCGGCTGGCCCCTCGGGACCCTCCGCGCCGGGGACCTCGCCGTCCTGGCCGCCGTGGCCGCCGCCATCTACGTCCTCGGCTGCCTCCTGCGCCGGACCACCTCGTCCGCCCGCCGCCCAGCCCCTGTCGGAACCGGCCCCGACTACGCCCTCGCGCTCCCGGTCACCGACATCGACCCCACGCCGGCAGCCCGGGGCCGGGTACTCGCCCTCCGCCTCCTCGCCGCGGGGACGGTCGCCGGCACCGCTCTCGTCCTTCCCGGCCTCGCCGCCTCCCCTGCGGCCTCGACCAGGGGACCCTTCCCCGTGGGCCTCGGCGCCACCGGCTGGCAGGCGGCGGGCGCCACTGTGACCGTGCTGGACGGCCGGGCGCAGCCCGGCGCCATCCTTGCCGGGCTGCGGTCCCGTGGCATCGTCCGCCTCGACGTCGCTGTCGTGCGCACGTCCGCCCACTCGACCGGCCCCACGGTCGCGGCGCTGCGCCGCCGCTTCCCGGGCCTGGTGGCCCTGGCCCCGGCGCCCACGCCGCCGGCACCCCCGCCCATCGAGGGCGCCGTCGTCCCCCCGCCCGGCACCGTGCTCGACGTCGGCGGCCTCCGCCTCACGGTCGCCGCGAACCGTGATGGGCGGCTCGACGTCGAGGTGGCGCCCATCGCCGCCCCGTCCACCGCCTCACGAGGCGGCCCGCGCCTCCTCGTCCGAGGCGACGATGGCGGCGAGTTGGCTCCGGTTGCGCAGCCCCAGCTTCCGGTAGATGCCCTGCAGGTGGTAGTCCACGGTCTTCACGCTGACGAACAGGGCGTCGGCGGCGGCCCGGTTCGAAAGACCCTGGCCGACGGCCATGGCCACCCGCAGCTCCGCCGGCGTCAGCCGGGCGTCGAGCGACGACCGGCGCCGGCCGGTCTCGCCCCGCAGGCGCGAGGCCCGGTCGCTCCACGCCCGGGCCCCGAGCCGGTCGAAGATCGTGCGGGCCCGGGCCACGTCGAGGGCCCCCGTCCGCCGGTCACCGTTCGCGAGGCGCAGCTCACCCCGGGCCAGCAGGGTGCGGGCCTCCTCGAACGGTGCCTCGGCGGCGGCGAAGGCGGCGGCGGCCTCGCCCAGCCGGGCGTCGGGGTCGTCGGCCCGGTCCAGGATGACCGCCGACCGCAGTGCGGCCGCCACGGCCCACGGGCGTTTCGTGGTGGCGGCCTGCGCCTCCAGCCGGTCGAGGGCCTCGGCAGCGTCGGTCGCGCGGCCGCAGCCGTGGTACGCCTCGATGGCGTCGGCCTGCCACCACAGCACCCCCGGCTCGGCCAGGTGGCCGGCCAGCGCGGTGACCTCGTCGAACCGGGCCGCCGCCTCGGCATGACGCTCGGCCCCCAGCTCCAGCAGGCCGAGCCCGCTCAGCGCCCAGGCGGTCAGGTGGTGGTTGGCCACCGCGGTCGACGTCTCGATCGTCTCCCGGGCGTGGCGCCGGCACGCGTCCTCCTGCCCGAGGCCGGCCTCGATGCGGGTCAGCACCGCCGAGGCCGAGGCCTGGAACTGGATCTGGCTGGTCGCCTCCCGCAGCGACTGCAGGTGGCTCATCTGGGCCAGGCTCTCGGCCCACCGGCCGGTGCGCCACAGGGCCTCGGCCCGGATCGCCCGGGCCAGCACCGAGCGCCCCAGCATGCCGGCGCGGTCGCTGCTCTCGATGACCTGCGACAGCAGCTCGATGGCCGCCGCGGCGTCGCCCCGGACCACGTGGGCGAAGGCGCACAGCTGGACGATCGCGGCCACGCCCTGGTCGTCCTTGTCGTCGAGGCTGGCCGAGGCGAGCTGGCCGATGGGCTCGATGGCGGTCTCGGATGCGGGCCCCCCGCCGGCGAAGAAGGTGACCAGCGCCCGGGCGGCGTACGCGCCGAACAGCACCGCCGGGTCGCCGGTGCGCTCCGCGGCCTCGGCGGCGGTGGCCGCGGCCACGAGGGCGCCGTCGACGTCGAGAGGCATGAGCCGACCCACCATGGCGTGGATCATCAGCACGGCGGTGAGCTCGGGGGCGACCGGGCTGGTGGCCCGAGCGTGCTCCTCGAACCGTTCGACGGCCTGGTGGGCGCCGCTGAACCACGCCTCGGCCTGGCCGAGGATGACGGCCATGTCGCCTCGGGCCACCGGGTCCTCGATGCGGTCGATGACGGGTCGCAGCAGGCCGGCGGCCTGGGCGTAGTCGCCGCCAGCCCAGTGGACGTCGGCCGCCCCCAGCAGGTAGCGGTGCCGGTCAGCTGGCGACAGGGCCAGCCGGGCGGCCTGCTCGTAGGCCTCGGCTGCCGCGGCCAGGGCGCCCCGCCGGTAGGCGGCGGCCGCGGTGGTGGCGAGCCGGGCCGCGACCGCGTCGTCGGGGCCGGTGACGCTCTCGGACAAGTGCCACACGGCCTGGTCGTCCCGCCCGGCGGCGGCGGTCGCCCGCGACAGGGCGCCGTGCAGCCGGCGGCGCTCGCCGGCATCGAGCGCCTCGTGGGCGGCGCACCGCAGCAGCGGATGCCGCCAGGTGATGCGCCCACGGGCCAGGGTGACGATGCCCCGCTGCTCGGCGGCGACGAGGTCGTCGGACGACCCGCCGAGGGCGGTGAGGGCGACGGCGACCACGCCCAGGTCGTCGTCGTAGGCGAGGGCCGCCACCCCGAGCGCACGGACGGCCGCCGGGTCCAGGCCCCCGAGCTGGCTCCGGAACTCGTCGAGCAGCCGCTCGTCGACGGGCAGGACGGCGGGCAGCGGGGCGGCGCCGGCGCGCTGGGCGGGCGTGAGCCCCCGCACGCCCTCGATCAGCGCCAGGGGGTTGCCGTGGGTGAGCACCCAGCACCGCTCGGCCACGGCCGGCGCAACGCCCTCCGCGGCGGCCAGCTGGACGGCGGCCTCCCGCCCCAGCTCGGTCACCTCCAGCCGGGGGAGGTGGGTCTGGTCGAGCAGGCACGGCACCCCGCTGCGCTGGGCGAAGACGAACCCCACCCGGTCGGCGTCGCACCGGTGGGCGACGAAGATGAGGGCCTCGAGACTGGCCCGGTCGATCCAGTGCGCGTCGTCGACGGCCACCAGCAGCGGGGTCGTGACAGCGGCGTGCGAGAGAAGGGCGAGCGTGGCGGCGTAGACCGTGAGGGCGGGGGCGTCCGATCGGGCGAGGCCGAGCGCGCCCTGGAGCGCCTGGACCTGGACGTCGGTCAGCCCGTCGAGCCCGCCCAGCAGCGGGCGCAGCACGGCCGTGAGCCCGCTGAAGGCGAGCCCCCGCTCGAACTCGACCCCGGTGGCCCGCACGACCTCGCAGCCGCGCCGCCGGGCCTCGTCGACGGCCCAGTCCACCAGCACGGTCTTGCCCTGCCCGGCGCTGCCGCCGAGCACCACCGACGACGACCGCGCGGCGATGACGTCGTCCAGCAACGACGAGAGGGACCTGAGTTCGGGGTCGCGCCCCAGCGGGGTTGTCCGAGACGACCCGCCGTGGTCGAGCATCTGCGCTCCAAGGCTGGTTCCGCCTTCCCGGAGGCCGATGTTAGGCGACCCCGCGGCCCGCCCGATCTCGCACCCGGGAGCGCACCATCGGACGGTGCTCACGACCCCGGTGGCGACCCGCAACAGCGCCGGGTCGCGGGTCACCGAGGGCGAGCCGGCGGGGGCAACCCTGACGCTGACGGCACCGCTGCCCAGGCTGACCCCGGGCGCCCAGCACACCGCCGGCGACGACGACCCCGCTGCGGCTCGTGCTGGTCGCAGCAGCAGGCATCCCACGCGGCCGTGGCCGTGCACGCCCGCACGGGTCCATCACGCCAGCCTCACCCCAGGGCGACGTCGGCGTTCACCGCCGGCGCGAGCGCGTGCGGGGCGGCGACCTGCGCCTCACCCACTGGCGCACGACCGCCCGCCGACCTGCGCTCGTGGCCCGCCCGATGTCGTGACCGAACGAGCGCCACCCGCCGGCTGTCGTCACTGGTCGGTCCCCGGCACCGCAGGTCGGTCGGTGGGAGCCGGGGCGGGGCCTATCCTCCCGTGCCGTGATCGCCTCGTCGCTGCCGCCCGTGCCGCTGGTCGACGTGGCGCTGGTGGTCGGCGGCCGCACCGTCGACCTGGCGGTGCGCGCCGTGGTGGCCGGGGTCGTGCCCGCGCCCCGGTTCGGGCGGGAGGGCGAGGTGCTGGCCACCGCCGCCGCGCTGCGGGCGGCCGGGGCCGACCTGGTCGACGTGTCGCTCCCGCCCCGGATGATCGGGCCCGTGGCCCGGGCGCCCGAGATGTATGGCCCCGTGGCCGTGCGGGTCGCCGTCGGCGACGAGGCCGCCACGGCCCGCCGGGCCGGGGCTCAGGTCGTCCTGGCGCCGCCCGACGTGGCGGCTGCGGCGATCGGCGGCGACGACGGAACCGTCGTGATCGTCGACGACCTCGACGACGTGCCCGCCGCCCACGCGTTCGCCGCAGCTCGGCGGCTGCCGTTGGGGGTCGACGCCAGCCGCTGGCACGGGCCCGAGGCCGCCGCGCGGGAGGCCGCCGCCATCGCCCTCGGCTGCCGTCTTGTCCGGACGGCCGACGTCCGCCGCAGCCGGCGCGTGGCCGAGGTCATGGCCGCCATCCTCGGGGCCCGGCGGCCGCGGCCGTGACCGACATCCGGCTGGACGCCCCTGTGCATCTGGTGCGGGGCGACGACGAGGTGATCCTCCGCGACGCGGTCCGCGACCTCGTTCACGCCCTGCGGGGCGACGTCGACGCCGGCCTGGCCGTCGAGGACGTCGGCGCCGAGCGGTTCCGGCCGCCCGACGGGGGCGACCCTTCCCTCGTCCCGCTGGTCGACGCCGCCCAGACCCCGCCGTTCCTGACCGACCGGCGGATCGTCGTCGGCCGCGACCTCGAGATGTTCACGAGGGCCGACCAGGTCGCCCCCCTGGTCTCCTACCTGGCCGACCCGCTGCCAACCACCTCGCTGGTCCTGGTGTGGGGCACCGGACGCATCCCGAAGTCCCTCACCGACGCCGTGAAGGCGGCCCGCGGCCAGCAGGTCGACACCAGCCCCGGGCGCAAGATCGCCGGCTGGGTCGACGAGCAGGTGGCGGCGGCGGGGCTCCGGCTCGACCGGGCCGCCACCGACCGCCTGGTCGCATGGCTGGGCGACGATCCCCAGCGCCTGGTGGGCGCGCTGGGCACGCTGGTCGGCAGCTACGGCCCGGGCGCCCGCCTGGGCGTCGACGAGATCGAGCCGTTCCTCGGCGAGGCCGGCGGCGTCCCGCCCTGGGAGCTGACCGACGCCCTCGACCGGGGCGACATCGCCCTGGCCCTCGACAAGCTCCACCGCATGACCGGCAGCGGGCGCCACTCGCTCCAGATCATGGCCACCCTCCACGGGCACTACGCCCGCATGCTGGCCCTCGACGGCGCCGACGTGACCGGCGAGAAGGACGCCGCCCAGCTGCTGGGCCTGCGGGGCTCGACGTTCCCGGCCCGCAAGGCGCTCACCCAGACCCGCAAGCTCGGACACGAGCGGGTGGTCGAGGCGATCGAGCTACTGGCCACCGCCGACCTCGACCTACGGGGGGCGCGGGCGTGGCCCGACGAGCTGGCCATGGAGATCCTGGTGGCCCGGCTGGCCCGCCTCGCCCGCTGAGCGGGCGGCCGGCCGCGGCGGCGCCACCGGAACGAACGCGACGGCGGGGTCGCGGCCCCGCCGGGGCCGTCAGCCCTCGGCGTCCGCCTCGGCCCGGGCCTCGTTGACCTGGGCCATCAGGCGGGACTTGCGCCGCGCCGCCTGGTTCTTGTGGATCACGCCCTTGGCCGCGGCCATGTCGATGCGCTTGATGGCGAGGCGGAGCTTGTCCTCCGAGCCGTCCTCCATCATGCCGGCGGCGTCGACCGCCGAGCGGGTGCGGGTCTTGAGCTCGGAGCGGACGGCCTTGTTGCGCTCGTGACGCACGAGATTCTGCCGGTTGCGCTTGATCTGGCTCTTGATGTTCGCCACGGGTGGCTCTGCTCCTTCAGCACGAAATAGCCGAGTCAGGCTAGCGGCCCCGACGGCCCGATGTCACCTTCAGGACCACGTGGGGGCACCGCTACGCTCACCTGGCCCCCTTATGGATCTCGACCGCATCCGCAACGTCTCGATCATCGCCCACATCGACCACGGCAAGTCGACCCTCGCCGACCGCCTGCTCGAGCTGTGCGGCGCGGTCGATCCCCGGGAGATGCGTGAGCAGTACCTCGACTCGATGGACATCGAGCGGGAGCGGGGCATCACCATCAAGGCGCAGAACGTCCGCCTGGAATGGGAAGGGTGCGTCCTCCACCTCATCGACACCCCCGGCCACGTCGACTTCGGCTACGAGGTGTCGCGGTCGCTGGCCGCCTGCGAGGGTGTGATCCTGCTGGTCGACGCCGCCCAGGGCATCGAGGCCCAGACGCTGGCCAACTGCTACCAGGCCATGGAGCACGACCTCGAGATCGTGGCCGCGCTCAACAAGATCGACCTGCCGGCCGCCGAGCCCGACCGGTACGCGGCAGAGATCGAGAAGGTGCTGGGCATCCCAGCCGACCAGATCCTCCGCATCAGCGCCAAGACCGGCGAGGGAGTCCCCGAGCTACTCGACGCCGTCATCGACCGGGTGCCCGCGCCGGCGGGCGACCCCGACGACCCGCTGCAGGCCCTCATCTTCGACTCGCACTACGACCCCTACCGGGGCGTCGTCTCCTCGGTGCGGGTGGTCAACGGCGCCCTGCGCACCGGCGCCCGCTTGCGGTTCATGCAGGCGGGCACGGTCCGCGAGGCCGACGAGGTGGGGGTGCGGGTCCCCGGCAACCAGCCCGTCGCCGCGCTGGGCCCCGGCGAGACCGGCTACCTCATCGCCGGCATCAAGGACGTGGCCGAGGCCCGCTCCGGCGAGACGGTCACCGACGCCGCCCGCCCTGCGTCGACCCCGCTGTCCGGCTACCAGGATCCCAAGCCCATGGTGTTCTGCGGGCTCTACCCGGTCGACGGCGACCAGTTCAGCGACCTGCGCGAGGCGCTGGAGAAGCTGCGGCTGAACGACGCCAGCTTCACCTACGAGCCCGAGACGTCGGGCGCGCTCGGATTCGGCTTCCGCTGCGGCTTCCTGGGCCTCCTCCACATGGAGATCGTGCGCGAGCGACTCGAGCGCGAGTTCGACCTCAGCCTCATCGCCACCGCCCCCTCGGTCGCGTACCAGGTCCACACCGTGACCGGTGAGGTCGTCGAGATCGACAACCCCTCGGCCATGCCCGAGTCGGCCAGCATCGAGAGCATCGAAGAGCCGTTCCTGACCTGCACGATCCTCACGCCCACGGCCTACACAGGCACGCTCATGGAGCTGTGCCAGTCGCGACGGGGAGAGATGATCCGGCTCGAGTACCTGTCGCCCGAGCGGATCGAGCTCGTCTACCGGCTGCCGCTGGCCGAGGTGGTGCGCGACTTCTTCGACCAGATGAAGTCCCGCACCCAGGGCTACGCCAGCCTCGACTACGAGCCGGCCGGCTACGCGCCCTCCGACCTGGTGAAGGTCGACGTCCTGCTCAACGGGGTGGCGGCCGACGCCTTCAGCTCGATCATCCACAAGGACAAGGCCTACGACTACGGCCGGCGGATGACCGACAAGCTGCGCGAGCTGATCCCCCGGCAGATGTTCGACGTGCCCATCCAGGCCGCCATCGGCGGGCGGATCATCTCTCGCGAGACGGTCAAGGCCAAGCGCAAGGACGTGCTGGCCAAGTGCTACGGCGGCGACATCACCCGCAAGCGCAAGCTGCTCGAGCGCCAGAAGGAGGGCAAGAAGCGGATGAAGAACATCGGCCGCGTCGAGGTCCCCCAGGAGGCGTTCATCTCGGCGCTGCGCCTCGACGACTGACGCCGCCCCTCAACGCAGGGCCACCACCGCGCCGGCCGGCACCAGCCGGTCGCTGCCGGTGACCTGGAGGACCGCCCCCGGGCCGTCGGCCAGCACGGTGGTGTTGTCGCAGCCGCCGTCGGCCCGGGCCTGGTAGCTGACGGTGACCCGGTCGGGCTCGACCACGTCGCCGCCCGCCGTGCGGGCCGTGAGCTCGGACCACCGCACCGCGGCCGCCGGGTGGTCGCAGCGGGCGAACACCTCCGACCACACCATCGGCTCGACCAGGCGGTCGCCGCCGCCGTGCAGCTCGCGCACGACCACCCCGTCGACCGACCCCCGCCACCACCCGGGCTCGGCGCCGGCGCTGATGGCCAGCCGGTAGGGACGCCCCGGCTCCCAGGCCAGGTCGCGGGTGTTGGGGTTGCCGGTGGCGCTGGGGAGGTCGGAGTCGGTCCCGTCGAGGATGCCGCCGGCGGCGTGGTAGCCGCCCCAGTTCACGGCCGTCGACCCCGGGTGGGCGGCGTACCACTGGAGGCCCAGGTGGGCGGCGCC
>DASXRH010000268.1:0-4342 GCA_036506715.1 Acidimicrobiales bacterium | reverse complement strand
CCTGGAGCTCCGCCTCGGCCTCGGGGACGAAGGCGACGTCCGTGATGGCCCCGGTGCGCTCGGCGGCGAAGCGTGCGGCCACCCGCATGCCGGTGGCCATGGCCCCGATGGACCCGGCGTCGACCGCGTGGACCAGCGGGGTGTCGGCGCCGTCGAGGCGGATGGTGGCGAACGCGAACGGGTGGGCGAACGGGTGCTTGCGGGTGGGCTCGGCCACCCAGGTCCAGGCCTCGACCACGCCGCCGGGGCCGACCGGCACCAGCTCGGGCTCGGCGGGGGCGCCGGTGGCGGGGTCGTACTCGATCGGCGGGCACACGACCCGGTCGCCGATGCGGGCGCCGAGGATGGTGCCGTCCCGCAGCGCCGTGAGGAACGGTCCGAGCACCGGCCCCGGCGTGCGGGTGTAGGGGTACTCGATGACGTTGGTGACGTCGGGCAGGTCCGTCATGGGATGGTGGGCTCCTCCTCGGGGACGGGGGCCGGCGTGGGGGCCCGGAGGTCGGTGACCAGCCGCTCGAGCAGCTCGGCCAGGCGGTCGAGCTCGCCGGCGTCCCACCGGGCGAGCTGGGCGGCGAACAGCTCGTCGTCGGCGGACTGGATGCGCTGGTGGATGGCCCGGCCGTGGACCGTGGCCCGGACGACGGCGCCGCGGCCGTCGGTGGGGTCGGGCAGCCGCTCGATGTAGCCCTCGCGCTGGAGGATGCCCAGCTGGCGGCTGAGGGCGGCGGGCTGCATGCGGGACCGGGCGGCCAGGGTGGCCGCCCGCAGCGGGCCCCACTCGACGACCTGGTAGAGCACGCCGGTGGCCACCAGGCTGAGCGGCACCCCCGAGCGCTGGGCCCGCAGCACGTCGAGCCGGCGGCTGTTGGTGATGCGCTGCACGGCGACGATGGCGTCCTTGACCCGCCGCGTGCTGTCCTGGCTCTCGTCCCTCCCCGGCATCGACCGGCACGCTAGATCTGTTTAACCGGGTGAACAAGCGGTACGGTGCCGTCGTGGCCGCCTTCACGCTCATCACCGACGGGCCGCTCCCCGTGGACGCCGAGGCCGGCCCGGGCGGCGACGAGCTGTGGCTGGACCCCGACACCCTCACCGCCGCCACCGGCTGGGCGGTCGAGCCCGCCGGCCTGTGCCGGGGCGACCGGTGCGTGCCCGCCGACCGCCCCGGCCTCGTGCGGGGCGACGGCCGGGTCGACCTGGCCCGGCTGGCGGCGCTGTCCGGCGACATGCTGGTGGTCGACAACGACGAGCGCGTGGCCGTCCTCGGCGCCTCGGCCGCCACCCGCGCCGCCGAGCTGGCCAGCGGCCAGGCACCGCCCTTCACCCTCCCCGACCTGGACGGCGTGCCGTTCTCGCTGTCCCGGATGCGGGGGCGCAAGACGCTGGTCGTGGCGTTCGCCTCGTGGTGCGGCTGCCGCGAGGACCTGCCCGGCTGGCAGCAGCTCCACGACGAGCTGGCGGCCGACGGCTTCGGCGTGGTGGCCGTGGCCATCGACGAGGACCCCGAGGCGGTCCGCCCGTTCACCACCGGCATCGACCTGCCGGTGCTGGTCGACCGGGACCGGGCGTTCGCCGAGGCCTACGCCCTGACCAACGTGCCCACGGTCGTGTGGATCGACGAGGACGGCATGATCGTCCGGGGCCACGACGTCGCCTTCGGCACCGACCGGTTCTACGAGTTCCACCAGGTCGACTCGACGCCCCACCACGACGCGCTGCGGGCCTGGGTCCATCAGGGCCGGGCCCCCGAGCCCCCGGGCGGCGGCGACGGCGGCCCCTGGGCCCCGACCGACGACGAGCAGCGGGCCCACCTCCACTACCGCCTGGCGCTCCACCTGTGGCGCGACGGCCGGCAGGCCGCCGCCGTCCGCCAGTTCGACCGGGCCGCCGCCATCGCCCCGCTCGACTTCACCGTCCGCCGGGCCCGCCTGGCCATCGAGGGCAAGGACCCGTTCCTCGGCGAGGAGTTCCTGGCCCTGTGGGCCGAGTGGGACGCCGAGGGCCGCCCCTACTACGGCCGGGCCACCGCCGGCTGAACCGGCGCCGGTTCGGAGGGTGTCAGCCCCAGCGGGCCCGGAGCATGGCGGCGGTAGCGTCGTCGGCGGGGAAGAACGACTCGATGGCCAGCTCGTCGACGGTGATGTCGCGGGCGGTGCCGAAGGTGGCCAGGGTCGAGAAGAACGTGACCCGGCCCTCGCTCGTGTCGAGGACCAGCGGGACGAACAGCTCGCCGGCGGTGTCGGCCGGCGAGGCCGAGCCGGCCACGTCCGGGTAGGTGACCATCTCGTCCAGCAGCTCGCGCAGGCCCGGGTCGCCGTAGGCGTCGGACTCCCGCCGCAGGCGGTCCACCAGGTGGGCCGAGTACTGGGTGAAGTTGACGATCCGGGGAGCCAGCCCGTCGGGGTGCATGGTGACCCGCATGGTGTTGGCCGGCGGCGCCAGCAGCTCGGGGGCCACGCCTTCGCTCATCACCGCGATGGCCGGGTTGTTGGCCCCCACCAGGTCCCAGTGGCGGTCGACGACGATGGCGGGGAACGGCTCGTGGCCGCCCAGGATCAGGTTGATGGCGTCGCGCACCGGGGTCATGGCGGCGTCCTCCAGCGGGGTCTGCTGGTAGCTGGGGGCGTAGCCCGCGGCCAGCAGCAGGCCGTTGCGCTGGCGCAGCGGCACGCCCAGGTGCTCCGCCAGGTGCAGCACCAGCTCGCGGCTGGGTCGGGACCGGCCGGTCTCCACGAAGCTCAGGTGCCGGGCCGACACCGCGGCCTCGTTGGCCAGGTCGAGCTGGCTGAGCCGGCGCCGCTGGCGCCAGTCGCGCAGCAGGGGGCCGACGCCGGGGCGGCTGGGCGAGATCGTCGCGGCCATCGGATCGACCCTAACGCCGCGCTGTCGTGGGGGCGCCTACCCGTCAGGTAATGGCCGCCGGCGGGGTGGCCGTCGCACGGTGGGGACGCCAACCGCCCACCAGACGAGGAGATGATCCGGTGACCGACACCGACACCACCCCCGACGTGACCGCGACCGTCGATGCCTACTTCGCGATGCTGAACGAGACCGACCGCGCCCGCCGGGACGAGCTGGCCGCCGCCGCCTGGACCGACGAGGGCTACTACGTCGACCCCCTGACCGACGCCCGGGGCCCCGAGGCCATCAGCGCCATGGTGGGGGGCGCCCACGCCCAGTTCCCCGGCCAGCGCTTCGCCCGCACCAGCGGGATCGACAGCCACCACGGCCTGGTCCGCTTCGCCTGGGAGCTGGCCGCCGACGACGGCACCGTCACGGTGGCCGGCCTCGACGTCGGCATCGTGGCCGCCGACGGCCGCCTCAGCCGGATCGCCGGCTTCTTCGGGCCCCTCCCCGACGTCGCCTGAGGTCGCGGGTGGGATGCGCCGGGTGACCGCTGCCGCGGGCAGCACGCTGTTCCTGGGGGCGGCGCCCGGCGTGGTCGCCGGGGTCGTGCCCTGGTGGCTGACCGGCTGGCACGCGGGCTATGGCTCCCCCCGGTCCGCGCCGGCCGTGGCCGCCACGATCGCCGGCATCGCCCTGGTCGCGGCGGCCGGGGCGGTGCTGGTGCCGGCCTTCGCCCGCTTCGTGCGGGAGGGGGCCGGCACCCCGGCCCCGGTCGCCCCCACCGAGGTGCTGGTGGTCGGGGGCCTGTACCGCCACGTGCGCAACCCGATGTACGTGGCGGTCGTGGCGGCCATCGCCGGCCAGGCGCTGGTGCTCGGCCGGCCGGTCCTGGTGGCCTACGGGGCCGCGGCCGGCGCGGTGATGGCCGCCTTCGCCCGGTGCGTCGAGGAGCCGTCGCTGCTCCGCCGCTACGGGCCCGCCTACGACGCCTACCGGCGGGCGGTTCCCGGCTGGCTGCCCCGCCAGGTCAGCCCGGCGGGGTGGCGTCGCGGTCCGGCGTCGCCGGGGGGAAGGTGAACGACTCGGGCGGGGTCCACCCGGAGGCGGCGATGATCTCGCCCACCTCGGCCATGTTGAGCACGTCCAGCTCGAAGCGGAAGCGGCCGCCGCCGGCGTAATGGACCAGCGACATGCCCGGGGCCTGGTGGGGGCGGCCGTCGGAGCCGGTCCCCGGCAGCCGGTTCCACCACAGGGACATGATCCGGTCGCCGTCGACCACCGTGACCTCCTCGGGGAACGTCCAGTCCTCCAGGCCCCGCATGCTCTCCTCGAAGAAGGCGGCGATCGCCTCCCGGCCCTCGGTCCGGCCCCACGCGGGGTCGACGAACACGGCGTCCTCGGTGAAGAACGCATCGGCCAGCTCGCGCCACGTCACCTCGCCCTTCTCGACCCGGCCGCGCTCGTGCACGTAGCGGGCGTAGGCGGCCCGCGCCTC
>DASXRH010000267.1:0-4822 GCA_036506715.1 Acidimicrobiales bacterium | reverse complement strand
ACCGATCGTGGACGCCCTCGCCACGACAACCGGGGACCCTCACCCCTTGGAATAAGTCATCTAGGTGCCGAGCGCCCGGCGCAGGACCTTGCCGGCCTCGTTGCGGGGCAGCTCCGGCACGGCCACGAACCGCACCGGCACCTTGTAGGGCGCCAGGTGCTCGCGGCACAGGGCGGCCAGCTCGCCGTCGGGGGGCAGGCCGGCGCCGGGGTCGGCCGGCACGCACCAGGCCCACGGCACCTCGCCCAGCCGGTCGTCGGGGACGGCGGCCACGGCGGCGTCGGCCACGGCGGGCGCCAGCCGCAGCACCTCCTCGACCTCGCCCGGATGGACCTTGAGGCCGCCCCGGTTGATCATGTCGGACAGCCGGCCCTCGATCCACACGAAGCCGTCGCCGTCGATGGTGGCCACGTCGCCGGTGCGCAGCCAGCCGTCGGCGGTCAGGCGGTCGCCGAGATCGGCCGCGCGCACCACGCCCGCGGTGCGCACCCACAGCTCGCCGGCCTCGCCGGTGCGGACCTCGACGCCGGCGTGGGGCCGGCCCACGGCGCCGAGCTTGGTGGCGCCGAACTCCCGGGAGTCGGCGGCGCTCCACCCCACCACCTCGCCGCCCAGCTCGGTCTGCCCGTAGCAGTTGAGGACGCTGATGCCGAACCGGTCGCGGAAGCGGCGGGCCTGCAGCGGTGACAGCGGTGACGAGATGCTGCGGACGTAGCGCAGCGGCGCCAGGTCGGTCACGGCCGGGTCGTCGCACAGCATGACCATGGCCGCCGGCGGCAGGACGGTGCTGCGGATGGCGAACCGGCGCACGAGGTCGGCGAACCCGCCGGTGGTGAAGCGGGGCATGACCACCACGGGGGCGCCCACCCGGAAGGCGAACAGCACCTGGTAGATCCCGGCCCACAGCGACAGCGACACCGGCACGAGGTTGGGCATCGGCGGCCGGTCGCCCGGTCGGGTCCGCAGGCTGCCGATCACCGTGTCGAGCAGGCCGAGCACCCGCTCGTGGTCGAGCGGCACCGGCCGGGGCCGCCCGGTCGTGCCGGAGGTGAACGACACCAGCGCCACACCGGGATCGAGGCGGCGGTCGCCGGCCCGCCCGGGACGGGTGGCCACCCGGTCGCCGTCGACCACCACCACCGGCCGGGCCCGCCCGGCCAGCCGGTCGTCGCCGGGCGGAGCGGTGACGAACGCGGCCGGGTCGACGTCGGCGATCACGTGGTCGAGCTCGGTGGCGGTCAGCCGGGGGTTGAGCGGCACCACCGCCCCGCCGGCCCGCCACACGGCGAACAGGGCGGCCACCAGGTCCATGCCGTTGGGCAGGAGGACGCCGACCGGCGCCCCCGGGCCGACCCCGGCGTCGGCCAGGGCGCAGGCGATGTCGGCCGCCCGGTCGGCCAGCTCGGACCAGGTGTGGTCGCGGCCCCCGGCGTGGACCGCCAGATCGTCGCCGTGCGGCGGCAGCAGGTCGGCCAGGCTCACCACGCCCTCCCTCGTGCGTCGGTGGACTGAACCAGCGTTCAGACCACAGTAGACGAGTTCGGGGACGGGTCCGCCAGCGCCGGGAGCACCGCCTGCCATGCTGCTGTCCGATCTCGGGAGGGAACCCAGGCCGCCACGTCGGCCGCCGCCGCGCTCAGCAGGTCGGCGTCACTCGTGCCCTCGACGCTCCGCATGCCCGGTATTCGCCCCGATCGCCGCCGGCCTTACACGCGTGCGGAGGTCACGACGTCCCCGGGTCGCCGATGGCGGCGTCGTCCACCGCCGCGTGGGTGGCGCCGCCGGCGAGCGTCGGGTAGCCGGGACCGCGGTCGAACATGGCCGGTTCCCCCCGCCCGGCCGCCAGCCGCTCCCGCAGGGCGGCCGTGGCCGGCTCGTCGACCGCGGGCTCGTCGCCGCCGGTGAGCACCACGCCGTAGTCGGCGCGGGCCGCGCCGGGGGTGACCTTGCCCTGGCGGACGTCCAGGGCCACCCGGGCAGGGTCGCGGAACAGCGGGTCGCCCCAACCGCCGCCCCCCGTCGTCTCGATGCGGATGACCTCGCCCGCCGCCACCGGCTCGCCGTCGCACAGGCCGGGCATGACCCGCTCGCGGGGGCCGCCGGGATCGATCGTCACCCGGAACGGCGTGCCGGCCCGGCCGCCCCGCACGCCCCAGCACGACAGGATCGACCGGTCGGCCACGGACATGAAGCTGGCGTCCTCCAGCACCCGTATGTCCTTGCGGTAGCCCAGGCCGCCCCGGAAGGTGCCGGCCCCGCCCGAGTCGGGTGCCAGGCCCAGCGCCTCGACCCGCACCGGGAACCGGGTCTCCACGAACTCGACGGGCAGGTTGCGGGACTCGGGCACCACGTGGATCGTGTCGCTGCCGTCGGCGTAGTAGCGGCCGCCGGACCCGCCGCCCAGGATCTCGCGGTTCAGGTACCAGCGGCCGGCGGCGTCGTGGCCCGAGATGCCCGTGTAGCGGATCGTCTCCTGGTCGGCGGGCATGTAGCCGTCGACCGCCTTGGCGATCACCCCGGCCAGCACCCCCAGCAGGCGGAGGATGACGAACGTCCGGGCGTTGGTCGGGGCCGGGAACTCGGGGGTGACCAGCGTGCCCGGCGGTGGGAAGCGGATGTCGATCAGCTCGACCACGCCCTCGTTGACGTCGAGCTCGGCCATGCGCTCGGGGGTGTCGGCCAGGTTGCGGAGGATGGGCGCCAGCCACTTCTTCAGGAAGTTGCCGTCGGCGTAGTCGCCGGCGTGGTTGATCGGCCCCTTGGCCTGGGGGCCGGTGCCGGTGAGGTCGAGGACGAGGCGGTCGGCGGTCTTGGTCAGCGTGATGCGCTGGCGGTGGAGCCGGGGCGGGTCGACGCCGTCGTGCTCGGCGTAGTCCTCCCAGGTCCAGGTGCCGTCGGGGATCTTGGCCAGCAGCTCGCGCCGGAACGTCTCGGCGCAGCCGGCCACGATGGCGTCGAAGCAGCCCTCGACCGCGGCCCGGCCGTACCGTGCGAACAGGTCGGCCACCCGGTCCGCGCCCATGCGGCAGGCCGAGCACTCGGCGTCGAGGTCGCCGGCGATCGAGTCGGGCATCCGCGAGTTGCGGGTGAGGATGCGGATGACGCCGTCGTTGGGCACGCCCCGGTCGTGCAGCTTGACCGGCGGCACCATCAGGCCCTCCTCGAACACCGACGTCGCGTGGGACGGCATCGAGCCCGGCACGGACCCGCCGATGTCGTCGTGGTGGCCGAAGGCCTGGACGAACGCCACCACCTCGCCCCCGTGGAACACCGGCACGGTCACGCACAGGTCGGGCAGGTGGCCGATGCCACCCTCGGACAGGTACACGTCGTTGTGGAAGTAGACGTCGCCGGGACGCATCGTGGCCACGGGGTAGTCGCGCACCACGGGGTGGACCAGCGCCGAGTACGAGCGGCCGGTCAGCTTGCGTAGCCGGGCGTCGTGGATGCCGGCCCGGAAGTCGTGCTGGTCGCGGATCATCGGCGACCGGGAGGTGCGGCCGATCTGGTCCTCGACCTCGGCCTCGATCGAGGCCAGCGTGCCCTCGACGATCTCCAGCAGCACCGGGTCGACGTCGGTCACGCCCGCTCCTCCCGCCGCAGGACCAGCGCGCCCAGCCGGTCCACGGTGGCCCGCACGCCGGGGGGCACCGGCAGGGTCGAGCCGTACTCCTCGACGACCGCCGGCCCCCGGACCTGGTCGCCGGCGCCCAGGTCGCCCCGCGCCACCACGGGCGTGTCGTGCCAGGCGCCGTCCCAGTGGACCGGGCGTGTGCCCGTGGCGACGGCGCCGGTACCCGCCGCCACCGGGGCCAGCGGCGGGGCGTCGAGCGGCCCCACCGCGGTGAGCCGGACGTTGACCCACTCGACCCCGTGGCCCGGGCGGTCGCGGTAGCAGTAGCCGTACAGCCGCTCGTGCTCGTCGTGGAACCGGTCGAGCACCGCGGCGGCCAGCCCGGCGTCGACCGGTCCGGCCGGCACCGCCACCCGGACCTCGAACGCCTGGCCGTCGTAGCGGAGGTCGGCCGCCCGCAGGAACCGCTGAGTGCCGGGGTCGAAGCCCTCGGCGCCGAGGGTGGTGGCGGCGGCGCCCTCCAGCTCGGCGTAGACGGCGGCCAGCGCCGCGAGGTCGAGCCCGTCGTGGGCGGCCACGAACGTGCGGACGTCGTCGAGGCGCACGTCGACGGTCAGCAGGCCGAACGCGCACAGGTTGCCGGGGTCGGGCGGGACCACGGCCGCCGCCAGGCCGAGCACGTCGAGCAGGCGGCCCGCCTGCAGCGGCCCCGACCCGCCGAACGCGCAGAGCGCCAGGTCGCGCACGTCGATCCCCCGGCGCACGGTCACCTGGCGGATGGCGTTGGCCTGGTTCCAGGCCCAGATCTCGAGGATGCCCGCGGCGCAGGCCTCGGGGGCCAGGCCCAGCTCACCGGCCAGGCCGCCGATCCCGGCCCGCGCGGCCCCGGCGTCGAGGGGGATCTCGCCACCCAGCAGGTGGGGCGGGATGCGGCCGAGGACCAGGGCGGCGTCGGTGAGCGTGGGCGCCGTGCCGCCCCGGCCGTAGCAGAGCGGGCCCGGGTCGGCGCCGGCCGAGCGGGGCCCGACCTTCAGCGTGCCCTCGGGCGACACCCAGGCGACCGACCCGCCGCCGGCTCCCACGGTCACGATGTCGATCATCGCCACCTTGGCCGGGAACCGGCCCACGGTCGCCTCGGTCGTCAGCGAGGGGGCCCCCGAGCGGATGACGGCCACGTCGGTGGACGTGCCCCCGCCGTCGAGGGTCACCACCTCGTCGAACCCGGCGGCGTGGGTCACCGCCGCCGCG
>DASXRH010000266.1:0-2609 GCA_036506715.1 Acidimicrobiales bacterium | reverse complement strand
GGTGCTTGCTGCCGTCGGCCCGGGTGATCCACACGTCGGTGCAGCCGTTGGCGTCGATGTTCTCGATGGACTCGTCGTCGAGCAGCCGCTGGAGGGCACCCAGGCCGAACAGGGCGTCGTGGATCGCCTGGGCCAGGGCGGTCTCGTCCTCGAACGACAGCGGCTCGTGCCCGGCGTCGAGCTGCTCGCGGGCGTAGACCTCGAGCCGGCGGTTGATGAGCTGGCGGCCGTACTGGCGCTGGTCGGCCGGCGACATGCGGGGCCGGTCGGAGGCCTCGTCGGCCCGCAGCCGGTCGGTGAGCTGGTCGGCGACCTCCCGGCGGAAGTCGCGCACGAGGGACTTGTTGTCGGGGTTCATCGGCCCCCCACCTCATCGGCGCCGGAGCGGCGGAAGTGCTTGGGCGGCGCCCCGCCCTGCCCGTTGGGCCGGCGCCCCGACCCCCGGGACCACAACAACCCCCCGCCCCCCACCGCCGCCTCCGGCTCGTCGCCGCCGGGCTCGGTGTCGGCCTCGGCCGCGGGCCCGGGCGCCGGGGTCGGGGCCTCGGACCACGAGAGCGGGGCGCCGGGCGGAGGCGGCGGCAGCGGCGGCCGCGGGCCGCCGTCGACCGCCGGTGGCGCCGCGGTGGCGAAGGGATACCCGTCGTCGGTGGCCGGCGGCGAGCCGAGCGACGCGAACGGCCCGCGGTAGCCGCCAGCGGCGGCCGCCACGGGGCTGCCCGCCGGCGACCCGGGCGACGCGAACGACCCGCCGTAGCCCTCGTCGGCCGCCGCCGAGCCGGCCGCTGGCGACCCGGGCGACGCGAACGACCCGCCGTAGCCTCCGTCGCCGTCAGCCGCGGCGGCCGCGGCGGGGCTGCCCGGCGGCGGGGGCAGCGGGCCCCGGTGACGGCCGTCGCCGGCAGGCGCGTCGTGGGTCGGCGGGGCGACGGGCCGGTAGGGGTCGTCGGCGCCCGGGCCGGAGGGCGCGGGCGGGGGCCCCGGGGTGGCGCCCGGGCCGGCGGCCGGGGGCGGGGGCGCCGCCGGGTCCGGGCGGGTGGCAGGCGTGCCGGCCGCCGGGGCGGCGGGGCCCAGCCACGTGGTCAGGCCCTCGGCCACGGCGCGGGCGTCCCGCAGCAGCGGCGAGCGGCGCAATGCCCGCACCGTGCCCGGCTGCGCGGCGGAGAGACCGAGCGCGGCGCGGGGGTCGACGGGCATGGTGCCGAGGGCGGTGGCGCCCACCGCGGCGGCCACCTCGGTGACCGGGTACGGCTGATCGCCCACGGTCAGCAGCGACAGCGCCCGGGGCCGGGGCCGCAGCGCCGCCACCCGGGCCGCCAGGTGGTGGACCTCGGCCACCACCGGCCGCACCACCACCACCAGCAGGTCGGCCTCGACGGCGATCTCGGTGACCGGCGACCCGGGGTCGAGCCGCCCGCAGTCGACCAGCACGTCGCCGCCCAGCGCCCGCAGCACCTGCGGGAACCCGGTGCGCAGCGTGACCAGCGCCGCCGCCGCCTGCTCGGCCGCCACCGGGGCAACCAGCACCCGCCGCACCGGGGCCGCGTCGCCGCTGGCCCCGTCCGCGGCGGCCTCGAACGGCAGGGGCTGGCAGTGGGCCCGGTAGGTGTCGGCCCGCAGGTCCCGGCGCCCGGCGGCGGCCAGGCTCACCAGGCCGGGCTCGGTGGCCAGGTCGAACCGCACCACCAGGTCGCCGCCCGCGGGGTCGAGCTCGGCGACGTGGAGGTCGCGGTCGACCGGCCAGGTGGCCGCCAGCGCGGCGATGGTGGTGGTGACCCCTGGCGACGACTTGGCCGAGGCGAACGCGATCGTGCCCACGCCCCCTACCCGTTGGTCTTGACCAGGTAGATCTGGTCGGCGTCGACGGCCGCCGCCACCTGCAGCGCCAGCTCGGAATCGATCACCACCGACACGCGGATGTTGGCCGAGTTGTCGTCGCCGACCTGGACGTCGAACACCCGGGCCGACCCGATGGTGTCGGGCGCGGCGTCCTCGCTCTGGCCGCCTGTGCGGACGATCGTGACCGTGTCGCCCCGCTCGAGGTCGCCCGAGGGCATGCGCTCGCGGGACACCGGGATGCCGATCTGGGACTTGCCGGTCTCGAGGCCGTCGTTGCTGCCCACCGCACTCGGCACCAGCAGGGTGCCGGCCAGCAGGTCGGCGGCGGCGGGCTGGCCCACCACCTGGTCGCGGGCCGACGCCGCCACCGGGGTGATGCCCTCGTCGGTGGCGACCCGCACGACCGTGAGGTCGTCGTCGCGGATGACCTGGCCGGCCACGACGTCGTTGGCCAGGGCCAGGACCGGGTGGCGGCCGCCGGCGTTCATCCACAGCACGACGAACGCCAGCGCCGAGCCCAGGGTGACGAGGACGGCCACCAGCGCCAGCGACCAGCGCCGCTGGCGTCCGCCCCCGGGCACGAGCGTGGGCGCCACCCGGTCGCCGGGGGCCTGGTTGCGGGGGAAGGTGGTCTGGGCCATCGGGGGCTCCTGCTAGTCGTGATCGGGGGCGGCCGGTCGCGGTCCGCCGATGGAGACGGGAGGCCCGGACCGCCCGGCCAGCTCGTCGTGGGCGCCGCCGTCGGCCAGCTCGGGCCGCGCCGGCGACAG
>DASXRH010000265.1:0-6048 GCA_036506715.1 Acidimicrobiales bacterium | reverse complement strand
GAACACCGGGCGAAGATCAGGTGCCCGGGCGGCGCCGGTCAGCCGGCCCGGTAGGCGCCGGGACCGGCCAGCGCCCCCCGGTGCCAGCGGCGGGGCGTCACCACGAGGGCCCGGGGGTAGTCCTCGAACAGCCAGCGGCCGAAGTTGCGCCGGGTCCAGCCGGTGGCGCCGGCCAGCCGCAGGCCGGCCCGCACGCCCTTGCGGTGGCGGACGGCCCGGATGAGCAGCATCGACATCCGGTGGTCGGCCACCAGCGCCCGCTCGACGGCCCCCCGGTAGGCGGCGGTGACGGCCGGGGCGGCGGGCCCGCGGTCGACGATGGCTTCGGCGGCCACGATGCCCGTGAGCAGGGCCTGGCCGATGCCCTCGCCGGTCAACGGGTCGGTGGCGGCGGCGGCGTCGCCCACGAACAGCGTGCGGGCTCCGGTCAGCACGACGTCGTCGACCCGGGCGGGGATGGGCCAGGCCCGATGCGGGGACTCGGGGACCGCGTCGGCCCCGAGGACCGCCCGCACGTGGGGCCGGTCGACCAGCTCGCGCCAGATGCCGGCCATGTCCTGCACCCGGCCGACCTTGCCGCCCCGCTGGATGCCGAAGCCCACGTTGGCCCGCCCGCCCGGCAGCGGGAACGACCAGGCGTAGCCCGGCAGCAGGTCGGGCTCGAACCACACCACCAGCTCGCGGGCCGCCCGGGGCCCGACGCCGGTGAAGTACTGGCGGAAGGCGTGCCACTCGCCCCGGTACCCGGGGGTGGCCAGCCCCAGGTGCTTGCGCACCGGCGACCACATGCCGTCGGCGGCCACGGCGAAGGGGGCGGTGACGTCGCCCACGCCGTCGACCGCCAGAACCACCTCGTCGCCGTCCTCGCGGGCGCCGGTGCAGGCGTGGCCGTCGAGGACCTTGACCCCGGCCGTTCGCGCCAGATCGAGGAGCGCGGCGTCGAGGTCGGTCCTGCGGGCGACGGCGGCGTACACGCCGCGGCCCCGGGGGAGGGGGAACGTGATCTCGTGGCCGGACGGTCCCCGCACCACCACGTCGTCGACCCGCTGCCACGACGGCACGGCCGCCGGCTCGAGGCCCAACTGCTCGAGCAGGCGCAGGGCGCCGGCGGTCAGGCCGTCGCCACAGATCTTGTCCCGGGGGAACCGGGCCTTGTCGACCAGCGTCACGGTCCGGCCGGCCCGCGCCAGTGTGACGGCGGCCGCCACGCCGGCGGGACCACCGCCGACCACGGCGACGTCCACGGAACCCATCCCGGTCACGCTAACGCCGGCCCGCCGGTCAGCAGGGAATGCCCTCGCCCGGCCTGTAGGTCGCCTTGAACGTGTCGTTCTCGCTGTGTCCGTCGGGGAACGTGCGGGTGCGGGTGGTCTGCACCACCCGGCAGGCGCCCGACATCGACTCGGTGCTGCCGGTCTGGTCGGCGGTGGCGTAGGGCGACGAGTAGAGCGTCACCGTCACGCTGTTGGCCGTGTACGAGGTCCACACGAGGATGCCGTAGGGCGTGTTGTTCTTGATCTTGAGGTCGGGCGCCGGGTAGCCCATCGTGGCCTCACGGCCCGGTGGGTAGCGGGAGAACCACTCGGAGTGCGCCTGATACGTGGGGATGTCGAGCCCGGCGAAGTAGGCGGCGTTGAACGTGGTGGTGGCGAACTGGGACACGCCGCCGCCCACCTCCTCGACGTGCTCGCCCTCCCGGATGGCGCCGGCCTCGACGAAGCCCTTGGCCAGGGTGCGCTGGCCGACCCGCTCGTTGACCGAGAAGGTCTGCCCCGGCAGGATGACCGATCCCCGCACCAGGTCGGCGATGCGGTGGATGTTGGTCACGCGGGGCTGGCCGGGGTCGTAGAAGGTGGTGAAGCCGGGGCCGGCGGTGGTGGGGGCGCCGTTGCGCCAGGCGTTGCTGCCGCCCACCGCCTGCGTGATGCCGAGCGCCTGGGCCGTCTCGGTGGTGAGCGCCGGCTCGACCGTGGTCACGTTCAGGGCGGCCTGCGGCTGGTCGGCGTTGAGCGCCTGCCACACCAGGTCGGCGCTGTCGGGGCCGCAGCAGCTCACGCCCTGGCGGGAGGGGATGACGACCGGCACGCCGTTCTGCAGGTCGAAGCTGGCGTCGACCGCCTCGGCGGACAGGTCGGAGAAGATCTCGGGCAGCGCCGTGTTGACCGCGTCGGCGTTGATGGCGAGCTCGAGGCCGCCGTTGGCGGTGGTCGGGCCGATCCAGCTCCGCAGCGTCGCCGCGTCGACCCGCTCGGTGTGGTCGCCGGCGGCCAGGGTCAGGCCCTTGCCGGTGATCTGGTTGGCCCGCTCGGCCAGGGCCTGGGCGTCGGCGTCGGTGTAAGGCGGCAGGACCGGGACCATCTCGCTCTTGACCACGATCGTCCCGCTCGGCGCGGCCTCGGCCGCCTTGGGCAGCTCCTCGGCGACCCCCGCGGTGTCGATGCCCCGGCCGGGGACGCCCGGCACGGCCACGAAGGCCCCGTCGACCAGTTGGATGGTCGGCGGGTGGGCGGCCGTGAGGTCCGCTCCCTGGAGCTCGAACATCTTGGCCTCGACCTGCGACTGCTTGACCGAGTAGTGCACGTCGACGGTGCGAGGGCTGAAGAACGAGACCACCCAGGAGAACGGCCGGGTAAGCAGCGAGTCGCTGCGGCCGGCGTCGAGGGCGGCCTGGGCGGTGGCGTCGGCGTCGACGGCGAGCCCGATGTCGCCCGCGGTCGTCTTGTAGACCTTGTCGCCGGCGGTGACCTCCACCGGCCGGCTGGCCAGCTCCTTGTCGAGGCGGTCCATGAGGTCGGGGAGGGCGTCCTCGCCCAGCCCCCCGACGGGCCGGCCGGCCACCTCGACGTTGCGCATGACCTGGCCCGACAGTGCCGCCGTGTCGATGGCCCACCCGCCCAGCAGGGCGATGACCAGCACGATGGGCAGCCCGATGAGCGCGAGGCGCCCGAGGGGCTGGCCCCCGAGGATCTTCAGCCCGGTGCCCCACCGCTCGCCGTCGCCGCCGGTGCGGAAGTGGCGGCCGCCGTCCTCGCCGCCGCCCTCGGCGCCGGCGTGACCGTCGCCGTTGCCGTGCCCGTTGCCGGTCGCCCGGTGGCCGCCGGTGGCCGGACCGCCGATGCGGGGGACGGGACCGGTGGTGCGCCCCTCGGCCGCCGCCGCCCCGCCGAGGACCATCGGACGGTCGGTCCGGGTGCTGGCCCCGGCGGCCCGCTCGCCGTCGGGCAGGTCGAAGATCGGCGCCTCGCCGGCCCGCCCGGCCCCGTACTCGGGAGGCCCGGGCTTGGCCGCCGGCGCTGCCGGCGCCCCACCCGGAGCACCGGGCGTGGCGGTGGCGGGCGCCGTGGCGCCACCGGAGGCGGCAGGGGCGGGAGGGGTGGCAGCCGCGGCGGCGCCGGGTGCGGCAGCGGTGCTGCCGGGGGCGGCAGGGATGGGAGGGGTGGCAGCCGCGGCGGCGCCGGGTGTGGCAGCGGTGGTGCCGGGGGCGGCAGGGGCGGGCGGCGGAGCCGGCGCACCGGGGGGCGCCGAGGCTGCGGCGGGCCGGCCGCCCGCGGGCGACGGTGAGCCGGGTGCGTCAGCGGTGCCGGAGCCAGGCGTGCCCGAGGTGGCAGGTGCGGAGGCGCCGACGTGCGTCGTGCCGGCTGGCGATGGTGGGCCCGTCTGCGGCGCCGGGCCGGGCCGGGTTGGCGGCGGCGTGCCGGTCGTGCCGGGTGCGTCGGCGGTGCCCGCCGGTGACGGCGAACCGGATGAGGCCGGGGGGTTCGTCGGCGGCGTGGGCCGGGCCGGCGCGCCCGAGCCCGGCGCGCCCGAGCCCGGGGGTGTCGCGGTGGTGCCGGGTGTGGCGGTGGGGTTCGTCGGCGGCGTGGGCCGGGTCGGCGCGCCCGTGCCCGGGGGCGTGGCGGTGGTGCCACCGGGGGGCGCGGGCGGGGCGGTGGTGGGTTGGTCCGGGCCGCCGGGGGACGGGGTGCCGGAGGCGGGGGATTCGCCGGCGGCCGGGGCGGGGGCCGGCTTGGTCAGCGACGCCGGGGCGGCGTAGGCGCGGGTCGTCGGTTGCCTACGCTCCGTGCTCGTCGGGGCGGGTCCGGGGCGGGTGTCGGCGGCATCGGGCGGGCTGTCGGCGGGGGCGGCATCACCGTCGTCGGGGCGCGCGGCGGCCTCGGGCGACCCGGGGGAGTCGGTGGACGCCCCAGCCTCCGCGTCCTCGGACGCGGGGTCACGTTCGTTCCCGTCCACGGCTTCCTACCCTGCCACGGCCGGGGCGCGTTGAACCAACCACCCCGCGTGAGCACCCGGTCGCGCC
This sequence comes from Acidimicrobiales bacterium, assembly GCA_036506715.1. Classification (GTDB taxonomy): domain Bacteria; phylum Actinomycetota; class Acidimicrobiia; order Acidimicrobiales; family VFJN01; genus ZC4RG19. The sequence continues at coordinate 1,751 of DASXRH010000265.1, read as the reverse complement.
GGCGCGCCAGGGCCGCTCAACCCGGGTCAGTCCGGGGCGAGGGGGCGGATTCGGTGTCGTCGTCGACGTCGCGCGGGTGGTCGACCGCTATGTGGTCCTCGACCTCGTTGCGCGTCACGAACCGCAGCTCGCAGTACGGGCACTGGTGCACGTCGCTCACGGTGACCAGTGTCGCGCTGCTACGTTCCCCGCGGGCGGCAATCACTTGACGATCCGGTCTATGCCCGTACGAGGGCGGGAGGGAACACGGCATGGGCATCTGTGACGGTCGGGTTGCGATCGTGACCGGCGCGGGCCGCGGCATCGGCCGCGAGCACGCGCTGCTGCTGGCGGCGCAGGGCGCCAGCGTGGTGGTCAACGACCTCGGCGGCTCGATGGACGGCACCGGCGGCGACGCCGGCCCGGCCCAGCAGGTGGTCGACGAGATCGTCGCCGCCGGGGGCCAGGCGGTGGCCAACACCGACGACATCAGCGACTGGGCCGGCGCCGAGAAGCTGGTGGGCACGGCGATCGAGGCGTTCGGCAAGCTCGACGTCCTCGTCAACAACGCCGGCATCCTGCGCGACCGCATGCTGGTCAACATGACCGAGGCCGAGTGGGACGCGGTCATCAAGGTCCACCTCAAGGGCACCTTCGCCCCCACCCACTTCGCCGCCAACCACTTCCGCGACCGGTCCAAGGCCGGCGACGAGGTCGACGCCCGCGTCATCAACACGTCGTCCCCGTCGGGCATCTACGGCAACGTGGGCCAGACCAACTACGGCGCGGCCAAGGCCGGCATCGCCAGCTTCACGATCATCGCCGCCAAGGAGCTGGCCCGCTACGGCGTGACCGTGAACGCCATCGCCCCCGCCGCCCTCACCCGCATGACCGAGGACCTGGGCATGGGTCAGCTCCCCGACGAGGCCAAGGAGCAGATGTCGCCCAAGCACATCGCCCCCGTCGTGTGCTGGCTGGCCAGCCCGCTGTCGGCCTCGGTGACCGGCCGGGTGTTCGACGTCACCGGGCGCATGCTGTCGGTGTCCGAGGGCTGGCACCGGGGCCCCACGATCGAGAGCCCCGACGACGACCCCGAGGTGCTGGGCCACGCGGTGCTCGACCTGGTGGCCCAGGCCCGGCCCAACGCCAACATGGGCGGGTTCGACGAGCGCTGAGCGCCCGGCGACCGATCACGACAGGGAGGGACAATGCCCATCAACCCCGACGCCGTCGGCACGCGGTCCGAGCCGAGCCGCAGGAGGTGGACGTCGAAGGACTGCCTGGTCTACGCCCTCGGGGTGGGCGCAGGCGCCGAGGACCCGTCCGAGGAGCTGGCGTTCACCACCGAGAACAGCCAGGACGTGACCCAGCGGGCGCTGCCCACCCAGGCGGTGGTCCTGGGCATGGGCGGGGCCGGCGCCTACGCGTCGATCGGGACGTTCAACCCGGCGATGCTGGTCCACGGCGAGCAGGCGGTCAGCCTGGCCCGTGAGCTGCCGGTCGAGGGCGAGATCGAGTCGGTGACCGAGGTCGTCGGCGTCTACGACAAGGGCTCCGGCGCGCTGGTGGTCACCGAGTCGACCGCCACCCTGGTCGCCGACGGCCAGCCGCTGTTCACCACGCGGATGGGAGCCTTCATCCGGGGCGAGGGCGGCTTCGGGGGTGAGCGGGGGCCGTCGTCCACGTTCGCGGCGCCCGAGCGCACGCCCGACCACGAGGTCACCTACCCGACCCGCATCGACCAGGCGCTGCTCTACCGGCTGTCGGGCGAC
>DASXRH010000264.1:0-3143 GCA_036506715.1 Acidimicrobiales bacterium | reverse complement strand
CCTCGGTCAGCCAGGCCACGGTGGCGGGCACACCCCGGGCCCGATCCCGCTCGCCGTATGTGTCGGCCATGAGCTGCTGGAAGGCGGCCAGGTCCATGGCCGCGCAGGCTAGGGGGCGCGCTCCCGGACCCGGACCGGCGGGGAACCGAAGGGCACGGCGACGGACCGCCCGGGCACCTCCCCGCCGCACGACTCGGCCCTGCGCCGCTGCCGCGCCCCGGCGAGCACACCGGCGGCCAGAAGCGCCGTCGCGGCGAGCCACCACCACCCGGCCGCCAGCGCCGCCCCGCCCCCACCGATTCCGGCGGCCAGGACCCCGGTCACCGGCGCCGCGCAGCAGGCCGCGCACGCCACCGCCCCGGCCCCGACCGCCACCGCCGACCGCCGCCTGCTCACACCTCCCCCACCAGCTCGGCCACCAACGCCGCGGCACCCGCGGGGGCGCGGACGTCGAGGGTGACCCGGCCGGCGCTGACGCCGAGGGCGAACGTGAAGAACGCGCAGCAGCCCCCCTCCCGCTCGACCAGGTCGGCCAGGCGAGGGGCCAGCCCGGGCTCCGCGGCGAACTCCAGCCGCACCCCGCCCGGGACCGCCTCCCGCCCCGCGGCTTCGGCCGCCACGGCCCGCCACTCGGCCTGGCGGGCCTCCCGCTCGCCCGGGCCCAGCATGCAGGCCGGCTCGACGGGCCCGGCGGCCAGCGCCCCGCGGAGCTGGTCGCTCTCGCAGCGGGCTGCCAGCGGCACCGGGACCGGGTCGTGGGCGGCGTCGATGCCGGTCACGCAGGCGCAGGTGTCGTCGCACGGCCCGTCCGGGTGGTCGCCGGGCGCAGCACCGGCCAGGCGGGCGGCCACGGCGTCGAGCTCGGCGGCCACCGACCGGGCGGCGGCGATCTGCGCCCGCACGGCCGTGCGCCGGTCGTCGAGGACCCGGCGCAACCGGTCGAGCACCGGCGGGCAGCGCTCGCCGTCCCAGAGGTCGGCCAGCTCGCGGATCTCGCCGAGCGCCAGCCCGAGATGCTTGGCCCGACCGATGAACCCCAGCCGGGTCAGCGCTCGCTGGTCGTAGACGCGGTAGCCGGCGTCGGTGCGCCCGGCCGGCGTGACCAGCCCGATCTGCTCGTAGTAGCGCAGGGTGGCGGCCGAGAACCCGGTCCGCTCGGCCACGTCGGAGATGCGCAGGTCGTCCATGGGCGCAGGGTAAGCCTTCGAGTCGACTCCAAGGTCAAGCCCCGGGACCACCCGCCCTAGCGTGGTCCGATGTCGGTCGCCCGCTCGCTGCTGCTGTTCGCCCTCGCCGCCTTGTGCGAGATCGGCGGCGCCTGGCTTGTGTGGCAGGGGGTCCGCGAGCACCGGGGCGCGGGCTGGGTGGGGGCCGGGCTGGTGGCCCTGGGCGCCTACGGGTTCGTGGCCACGCTGCAGGACGATCCCCACTTCGGCCGCATCCTCGCCGCCTACGGTGGGATCTTCGTGGCCGGGTCGCTGCTGTGGGGCGTCGTGGCCGACGGCTTCCGGCCCGACCGCTACGACCTGGCCGGCGCGGCCGTGTGCCTGGCGGGCGTGGGCGTCATCATGTTCGCCCCCCGCTAGTGTCCGGCACCCAGTCGAGGGCGACCCACTGGTCGCCCCGGCGCACGCTGCGCCAGGCGTGGGGCCGCTCGGCCCCGTAGCGCACGGTGACCGCCAGGTCGCCGACGCCCGGTCGCCCGGCCCGCACCCAGCGGTCGGCCGCCGAGCGCACCGCCGCCTCCGCCCCCCGGCCGCCGTGCGCTTGCCACCGCGCCCCGGCGGCGTCGACGACCAGCAGGGCCAGGCTGCCGTCGGCGTCGACCACCCCGAGCGCCTGGCGGGACCGGGCCCCGTCGTCGGGCCGGGTCACCGCCACCAGCCGTTCCTCGGGGAGGGCCAGCGTGGCGTAGGCCAGCAGGGCCGATGTGGGGGCGTCGCCCAGGTCGAGCGGGCCGCCCCGCCCGAACCCGAGGGCGGTGACCAGCAGGCGGCGCCGGGCCGCCGCCCCCAGCCCGGCCAGCGCCGGGCCGGCCAGGTGGACCAGCGGCCGGCGGTCGCGGTCGGCCTCCTCGTCGGCGGTGACGCCGTCGGCGGCGGCCGCCGGCACCGCCGGATCGGGGTCACGCAGGGCCATGAACCCGCCCGGGGTCACCGCCACCGGGTCGAACCCGTGGCGGACCTTGCGCACCGCCACCACCGCCTGGAGCCCGAAGACCACCGGGCTGAGGCGCAGCGGGACGACCAGGCGCCCACCGGACCGCAGCTGGTCGAACCACGGCCGGGCGATGGTCTCGGTGCTGGCGGTGGCGATGACGGCGTCGACGGGCGCCGCGTCGGCCCAGCCCCGGCGGCCGTCGCCCACCACCACCCGGGCCGGCGACCCGGCTGCCAGCAGCGCCCGGCGGGCGCCGGCGGCCACCGAGGGGGCCAGCTCGACCGACGTGACCGCGCCGTGATCGCCCACGAGGTGGGCGAGAAGGGCGGCGTTGTAGCCGGTGCCGGCCCCGATCTCGAGCACCCGGGCACCGGGCGCCGGGTCGAGCATCTCCAGCATGCGGGCCATGATCGCCGGCTGCGACGACGACGACGTCGGCTCGCCGGTCGCGGGATCTCGCCGGGTGACGATGGCCTCGTCCTGGTAGACGGCGGCCAGGCCGTGGCGGCGGGCGTGGTCGGCCACGAACAGCTCGCGGGGCACGGCGGCGAAGGCGGTGGCCACCCGGTCGTTGCGCAGGTGACCCCGGCGCCGCAGCTCGGCGACCAGGGCCCGCCGCCGCTCGGCCGCCTCGCCGCCGGCAGACCCCTGCCCGCTGCCGCCGCCGTCGCCGCCCGGCACACCGGTGGCGGCGGACGCGGCGGGCTCGGGCACGGAGGCGATCGTAGGCCCCTCCCCCGGGCCGACGGGCCGGTACGGTACCCGCCGTGCGCCTCCGTGTCCTCACCTGGAACCTCAAGGGCGGCGACGGACTCGACGTGGCAGCGGTAGTCGACCACATCCGGGCCGTCGGTGCCGACGTCGTGGCCCTCCAGGAGGTCCAGTGGCACCAGGCCCGGGCCATCGCCCGGGGGCTCGGCGCCCGGTCCCGGCGCTGGGCGTTCAAGCACTGGCCGGTCCGGACCTGGCCCGAGGGCCTGGCG
>DASXRH010000263.1:0-3731 GCA_036506715.1 Acidimicrobiales bacterium | reverse complement strand
TTCCTCCTCGGCATCTCGGGCTTCATGGCCGAGGCGTTCCGCATCGCCTTCCTCGGTCGGCCCGACTTCGAGAAGTGGAGCTTCATCGGCTACCCGCTCGCGTGGGCGGTGCGCAACGTCGACCACGCGCACGGCTGGCAGCAGACGTGGTGGGCCGTGCACGTCTTCTGCTTCTTCGCCTTCCTGGTGATGCTCCCCGTCACGATGCTGCGCCACATGTTCACCTCGCCGTTGAACATGTACCTGCGCGACCGCGAACGGCCCAAGGGCGCCATGAGGGCCATGCCCAACCTGATGGAGACCGAGCTCGAGTCGTTCGGCGCGTCCACCGTCGAGGACTTCACATGGAAGCAGCTGCTCGACACCGACGCCTGCACGATGTGCGGCCGCTGCACCAGCGTGTGCCCGGCCCACGCCACCGGCAAGCCGCTCGACCCCCGCGAGATCGTCCTCAAGACCGGCGAGGTGATGGCCCGCACCGGCACCCCGCCGGTGGCGCCGCCCATCGGGGTCGACCCCGAGATCACGGTGACGGCCGACTCGCTGTTCGAGCGGATCACGCCCGAGGAGGTGTGGGCGTGCACGTCGTGCAAGGCGTGCGACGAGATCTGCCCGGTCAACATCGAGATCCTCGACAAGATCCTCGACATGCGGCGCTACCTGTCGCTGATGGAGTCGAACTTCCCGACCGAGCTGGGCACCGCCTACCGGTCGATGGAGAACTCGGCCAACCCGTGGGGCCTGTCGCAGAGCGACCGGGCCGCCTGGGCCGCCAAGGTCGAGGGCGTGCCGGTCGTCGAGCCGGGCGACGCGTTCGACCACGAGTTCCTCTACTGGGTCGGGTGCGCCGGCAGCTTCGACGACAAGAACCAGAAGGTGAGCGTGGCCATGGCCAAGCTCATGCAGCGGGCCGGCATCGACTTCGCCATCCTCGGCCCCTCCGAGAACTGCACCGGCGACCCCGCCCGGCGTTCGGGCAACGAGTACATCTACCAGATGCTCGCCATGCAGAACATCGAGTCGCTCAACGGCATGGGCGTGCGCAAGATCGTCACCCAGTGCCCCCACTGCTTCAACACGCTGTCCAACGAGTACCCGCAGCTCGGCGGCAACTACGAGGTCGTCCACCACAGCCAGTTCCTCGAATGGCTCATCGCCGAGGGCCACCTCGACATGAGCGACGCCAAGCTCGAGGAGCGGGTCGTCTACCACGACTCCTGCTACCTGGGCCGCCACAACGACATCTACCAGTCGCCCCGCAAGGTCATCGGCAGCCTGGGGGGCATCGAGATCGTCGAGGCCGGCCGCAACGGCACCAAGGGCATGTGCTGCGGCGCCGGCGGCGCCCGCATGTGGATGGAGGAGACGATCGGCAAGAAGGTCAACGACGAGCGCAGCCAGGAGCTGATCGCCACCGGCGCCAGCCGCATCGCCGTCGCCTGCCCCTACTGCTACATCATGATCGACGACGGCACCAAGGCCGCCGGCAAGGAAGAGGACGAGGTGAAGGTGGCCGACATCTCCATGCACCTGCTGGAGGCGCTGGAGGCCCGCGACGCCGCCCGGCTCGAAGGCTGATCCCGGCAGCCCGGTTCGCGGACCGGGCTGCCAGGACCAGTATGTGGGTGCGCCACGCGCCCGCCGCGCGGCGCACCCACGTCCGGTGGGTCCGGTCCGCCCTAGGAACCCACCGAGGTTCCCGCCAGGGAGCTGAAGGTCGCCGGCGCGTCGTCCGCGAACGCCAGGCGCCCGATGGTGAGACCGACCCCGTCGAGCGCGGCGAGCTCGGCGAGGTCGGCGGTCACGGCGCTGATGGCCCGGTCGATGCCGTACGCCGGCATCACGGCCACCAGGCGGGAGCTGCTGAGCGCCGCCACGGTCTCCCCGGCGCGGAACCGGGCGGCCAGGATGCGGCCCGCCGCGACCCTGACGCCGATCCGCTCGGGGGCCGCCACGCCACCCAGCTCGAACTGCACGACCACGGCCCCGAAGGTCACCGGGGGCGAGATGGCGAACGCCTGGCACTGGCCGTGCAGCTCGCGCAGTCGTTCCCTGAGGAAGGTGGCGCTCACCAGGCCGGTGACCGGGTCGACGCAGTCGCCGCAGGCCGTGCCCCGCTCGCGCTCGATCGCCCAGGCGCCGAGGGCGCGGGCGAGCAGCCCCACGGGGTCGACCCAGTCGACCCACACCCGGCCGCCCGACGGCCAGGCCAGGCGGACCAGCGCCACCAGGTCGGCGGCGACGGCCTCGGCCGAGTGCTCGGCCCCGGCCCGGGCCTGGGCGAAGGCGACGACGGCCCGCTCGACCTCGTACAAGTCGGCACCGGACTCGAAGGCCCCGGCCAGCTGCACGGTGGACGGATCGGCCCACTCGTCGAACGCCAGGTCGGAGCCCGAGCCCGCGTGCCAATGGGCGATGAGCGCGCTGACCTGCCGGGGAGGCGATCCCGACCGGTCGACGAGCGCGAGGAGTCGCAAGGGACCGTCCGGACCCAGGTGGCTCGGGTGAGGCGGTAGCTCCCGCGTCTCCTCCATGCGCCAAGAGAGGGAGATCCCGGGGGGCTATGACGCCGGTCCGCAGAAAAATCTCGTCCGAGGCCGGGTCCCGGCCGTCGACCGCTCAGAGTGACGGGGGGCTCTGGTGGCGCGCACGGAACTGGGCCAGACTGGGATCGGGTCCTGACGATGACGATCACCGCACTGTCCGACGCCGAGCTGCTCGGCCAGGCCCGCGACGGCGACGAGGCGGCCTTCACCGAGCTCTACGTCCGCCACCAGGCGGCCGCGCTCCGGCTGGCATCGACCTACAAGCGGGTTGGCGACCCCGACGACCTGGTCAACGAGGCCTTCGAGCGGGTGCTGGGCGCCATCCGCCGGGGCACGGGCCCCACCGAGTCCTTCCGGGCCTACCTGTTCGTCACCCTGCGGCGGCTGGCCGCCGAGCAGGGGCAGACGCCGGCCGACCGGTCGCTCGACGAGGTGCCCGAGCCGGTGGCCGACGAGGCCGACGCGCCCGAGCTGGCCCGGGCCGACCGCGAGCTGATCAGCCAGGCGTTCGAATCGCTGCCCGACCGGTGGCAGGCCGTGCTGTGGCACACCGCGGTCGAGGGCCGCCAGCCCAAGGAGCTGGCCGCGGTGCTCGGCGTGTCGGCCAACGCTGCCGCCGCGATGTCGTACCGGGCCCGCGAGAAGCTCCGCCAGGCCTACCTCCAGGCCCACCTGCTGGCGTCGCCGGCGCCCGAGCACGAGCCCTACCGGTCCCAGCTCGGCGCCTACGTGCGCGACGGGCTGTCGACCCGGGACCGGGCCGCGGTCCAGGCCCACCTCGACAGCTGCGAGCCCTGCCGCGACCTGGTGGCCGAGCTCACCGACGCCAACCGCATGCTGGTGCGCTCGGTCGTCCCGCTGTTCCTCCTGGTGGGCGGGTCGGGCGCCCTGGCCGCCGCCGGCGCCGCCGCGGCCGCCGCGGGCACGGCCGACGCCGCCGGCAAGGGCTCGGCGGCCGGCACGGCCGCCGGCGGGATCGGCAGCAAGCTCAAGCACCTGGCCCCCACGGTCGGCAACGTGGCCGCCATCGCCGCGGTCGTCGCCGGGGTGGTCGGCCTGGGCCTGGCCGCGGGCCGGGGGCAGACCGGGCCGCTCAACAAGGCAGCCGACGCCGCCGACATCGGCGCGGCCGGCGGGTCCCGGTCCGGGTCCGGCGGGTCCGGGGTCGGCGGTGGGTCCGACAGC
>DASXRH010000262.1:0-1917 GCA_036506715.1 Acidimicrobiales bacterium | reverse complement strand
GCTCGGCCGCGACCCGGCCCGCGACGGGGCCGCCATCCGGGCCCGGCTCGGCATCGTCCCCCAGGAGGACAACCTCGACACCGAGCTGACGGTGTTCGACAACCTGCTCATCTACGGCCGCTACTTCGGCATGCCGGTGGCCGAGATCCGCGAGCGGGCCGACGAGCTGCTGCGCTTCGCCCGCCTCGACGACCGCCGCAACTCGCGGGTCGACCCCCTGTCGGGCGGCATGAAGCGGCGGCTGATCATCGCCCGCTCCCTCATCAACCGGCCCGAGATGGTGCTGCTCGACGAGCCCACGACCGGGCTCGACCCCCAGGCCCGCCACCTGCTGTGGGAGCGGCTGTACCGGCTCAAGCGTGAGGGCGTCACGCTGGTCCTCACCACGCACTACATGGACGAGGCCGAGCAGCTCTGCGACCGCCTGGTCATCATGGACGACGGCCGCATCGTGGCCGAGGGCTCGCCCCGGTCGCTCATCGACCGCTACATCACGCGTGAGGTCGTCGAGCTGCGCTTCGCCACCCCCGAGGCGCAGGACGACGCCCTCCCCCGCCTGGCCGGGCTGGGCGAGCGCGTCGAGCCGGTGGCCGACCGCGTGCTCGTCTACGCGTCGCACGGCGACGAGACGGCGGCCCGGCTGGCCGGCGCGGGGGTCCACCCCGAGTCGGTGCTGGTGCGGCGGGCCTCGCTCGAGGACGTTTTCCTCCACCTCACGGGGCGCACGCTCGATGAGTGAGACCTTCGCCCACCTGACCCGGTCGGTGCCCATGTTCCGGTTGACCGAGCGCGAGGTCCGGGTGTGGAGCCGGTTCTGGCACACGTCCGCGCTCACCGGGGTGCTGATCCCGCTGCTGTTCCTCGGCGCCCTGGGTCTGGGCCTCGGTGGCCTGGTCGACGAGAACCAGGGCCAGGTCGCCGGGTTCGACTACCTGGTGTTCGTGGCGCCGGGCATCCTGGCAGCCACGGCCCTGCAGGCGGCGGCCGGCGACACGCTGTGGCCGGTGATGGGGGGCATCAAGTGGATCCGGTCGTTCCACGCGGCGGCCGCCACGCCGCTGACGCCCGGGCAGGTCTACGGCGGCTACATCAGCTGGGTCGGCGTGCGCCTGGCCTTCAACGCCACCCTGTTCATGCTGGTGGCGGCGGCCCTCGGGGCGGTGCCGTCCCCGTGGGGGGTGCTGGCCGTCCCCGGGGCGGTGCTGGGTGGCCTGGCCTTCGCCGCCCCCCTGGCCGCCTACTCGGCGGCGCAGGACAGCGACCTGTCGTTCCCGGTGATCATGCGGGTGGCCGTGATGCCGATGTTCCTGTTCTCGGGCACCTTCTTCCCGATCGACCAGCTGCCGGCGGCCCTCGAGGTGGTGGCCCGCTTCACCCCGCTGTGGCACGCCGTCGAGCTGTGCCGGGGGGCCACCACGGGCACGCTGGGCCTGGTTCCGGCGCTGGCCCACGTCGGCTACCTCGCCGCCTGCGTGGCGGTCGGCTGCCGCTTCGGCGTGCGCACGTTCGGCGCCAAGCTGGCGCCGTGAGGGGGCAGCGGTGACCGCGCTGGCCCTCGTGGGCTCCCGCCGGGCCTTCCGGGTGGTCGAGCGCAACTCGCGCGTGTACCTCCGCTGGTGGCCGGTGTTCTTCAGCACGTTCCTCGAGCCCTTCCTCCACCTCTCGCTGGGCGTCGGGGTGGGGGCCCTGGTGGGCGAGGTGGCGGGCCCCGGTGGCACCCCGGTCGCCTACGACCAGTTCGTGGCGCCCGCCCTGGTGGCCACGGCGGCCATGACCGGGTGCGTGTTCGACACGACCTTCGCCTTCTTCTTCAAGTACAAGTACGCCCACACCTACGACGGCATGCTGGCCTCGCCGCTCGAGGTCACCGACGTGCTGCGGGGCGAGCTCACGTGGGCGGTGCTGCGCAGCACCCTG
>DASXRH010000261.1:0-1963 GCA_036506715.1 Acidimicrobiales bacterium | reverse complement strand
ACCCGGCGGCGGTTGTTGTTGGGGAACAGGTAGGGACCGACGTAGCCGGCGGCGTCGAGGTCGTCGGGCAGCTCGTCGACCACGTCGGCGTCGTCGACGGCATCGACCGGCTCGGCGTCCACGCCGGCGTCGTGGACGGCGTCGACCGGCTCGGAGCCGGCCGGGGCGTCGACGGTCTGGTCGGTCCCGCCGGGGGGCTCGGCGGTCGCGTGGGTGGGGGTGGGGTCCTCCGCCATGGCGTGCGCGACGGTAGCGACCCCGGTCTCAGGTCGGCCAGGCGGCACGGAGCTTGGCCCAGCTGTCACCCAGCGTCTCGGGCAGGACCCGGACCTCGGCCACCGAGGTCATGAAGTTGGAATCGGCGTTCCAGCGGGGCAGCACATGCACGTGGAGGTGCGACGGGACGCCGGCGCCGGCGGCCTCGCCCAGGTTGAGGCCCACGTTGACGCCGTGGGGCCGGTAGGCGGCCTTGACCGCCACGACCGCCGCCCGGGTGGCGTCCCACAGCGCCGCCGACTCGTCGGCGGTGAGGTCCTCGAGCTCGCCGACCTCGCGGTACGGCATGACCAGCAGGTGGCCTGGGGTGTAGGGGTACGCGTTGAGGATGGCGAATGCCAGCTCGCCCCGCCACACGACGTGGGTCTCGTCATCGGGCAGGCCCGTGGCCAGGATGCGGGTGAAGATCGACCCCTCCCCCGCCAGGGCCCCGTTGCCGGCGGCGGCCACGTAGCCCGACCGCCAGCCGGCCCACAGCCGCTCCATCGTGCGCGCCTGCTCGGCGCCGGGCTCGGCCATCAGGCGTGGGCGGCGATCTCGGTCCGGAGGCGCTCGACGAACGTCGCCACCGGCACGCCCCGCTCGACGTCGCCGCCCCTCGGGTTGTCGCCCACGGTGTCGGCGGCCATGTCGTCGTCGCCCACCACCACCACGTGGGGGATCTTGTCGAGCTTGGCCTTGCGGATGCGGGCCCCGAGCGGCTCGTCGGCGTCGACCGACTCGGCCCGCAGCCCGGCGGCCCGCAGCCGCTCGACCAGGCCCCGGACGTGCTCCTCGTGGTCGGAGCGCACCGGGAGCACCTGGACCTGCACCGGCGCCAGCCACGTCGGCAGCGCGCCGGCCGTGTGCTCGAGCAGCACGGCGAAGAACCGGTCGAACGACCCGAACAGCGCCCGGTGGATCATGCGGGGCCGGTGGCGCTGGTTGTCGGCGCCGACGTACTCGAGGTCGAACCGGGGCGGGAACTGGAAGTCGACCTGCAGGGTCGACAGCTGCCAGCGCCGGCCGATGGCGTCGCGCACGTGGACATCGATCTTGGGGGCGTAGAAGGCGCCCTCGCCCTCGGCGACCACGTAGGGGATGCCGGCCGCGTCGACGGCGCGCTGCAGCGAGGCCTCGGCCCGGTCCCAGTCGGCGATCTCCCCCACGAACTTGTCGGGCCGGGTGGCCAGCTCGGCCTCGAACTCGTCGAAGCCGAAGTCGCGCAGCAGCTTGAGCACGAAGGCGAGCAGGCTGGCCAGCTCGTCATCGAGCTGCTCGTCGGTGCAGAAGATGTGCGAGTCGTCCTGCGTGAACCCGCGGGCCCGCAGCAGTCCGTGGACCACACCCGACTTCTCGTAGCGGTAGACGGTGCCGAACTCGAACAGTCGCAGCGGCAGCTCGCGGTACGACCGCTGGCGCGAGCGGTAGATCAGCGTGTGCATGGGGCAGTTCATGGGCTTGGGGTAGTACTTCTGCCCCTCGTCCAGCTCCATGGGCGGGTACATGCTCTCGGCGTACCACTCGAGGTGGCCGCTGATCTGGAACAGCTCTTCCTTGGCGATGTGCGGGGTGAAGACGAACTCGTAGCCGGCCTTCTCGTGCTCGGACCGGCTGTAGTCCTCCATCAGCTTGCGGACCAGCCCGCCCTTGGGGTGGTAGAGCGGCAGGCCGCTGCCGACCTCGTGCGGGAAGTCGAACAGGTCGA
>DASXRH010000260.1:0-2858 GCA_036506715.1 Acidimicrobiales bacterium | reverse complement strand
TGCCGACGGCCTCGACGCGGGCGGCGATGTCGTCGCCGTAGTCGACCTGCGGCTCCCACTCGAGCGGGGTGATGAGGTCGGCGTTCTTGGCCGCGTCGACCAGCTGGAGCTGCGCCTCGATCGACTCGCGGATCCAGGTCTTGGCGGCCTCGAGCCCCCCGGCGATGACCTCTTCGGTCACGTAGGGGGTGCCGTCCTGGTAGAGCTGCCAGGCGCCCTCGGTGCCGCCGGCCTCGACCATCATGATGGCGATGTCGCCGTCGTCGAGCTGGCGCCCGGCCACCACGAGCTCGAACGTCGAGTCGTCGCCCTGGGCGTAGGTGGGGTGCGGGACCCAGCGGCCCTCGGACGACCAGGCGATGCGCACGGCGCCGATGGGGCCCTCGAAGGGCATGCCCGACAGCATCAGCGCCGCGGAGGCGCCGTTGATGGCCAGGACGTCGTAGGGGTTCTCGCCGTCGACGCCGACCACGGTCACGACGACCTGGGTCTCGTTGCGGTAGCCCTCGGCGAAGCTGGGCCGCAGCGGCCGGTCGATGAGCCGGCAGGTGAGGATGGCCAGATCGGTGGGCCGGCCCTCCCGCCGGAAGAAGCTGCCGGGGATGCGCCCGGCGGCGTACATGCGCTCTTCCACGTCGACGGTGAGGGGGAAGAAGTCGATGCCCTCGCGGATGTTGTGGTCCGCGTTGGCGGTGACGAGGACCTCGGTCTTACCGAGGCGGGCGAGGACGGCGCCCTGGCTCTGGGAGGCCAGCTTGCCGGTCTCGAAACTGATGGTGGTGTCGGTGCCGGAGACCGGCGTCGATACGACGATGGGATCAGCCATCGATCGCTCTCCTTCCCGGCGGATCGTCCGCCGGATCGGGCAGCGGGGCCAGTTCCCAGTCGGCACCTTCCGCGCGCTGCGGATGGAGGCGACTGGCAGCTGACCTGCACGCTGCCTGGGTTCGATTGTGTACCAGTATGCGACAGAGCGGCCCCGAGGGGCCGCTCTGCGTGATTTGCCGCCTAGCGGCGGAGTCCGTTCCGGGCGATGATCGCCCGGTAGCGTTCGACGTCGTTCGAGCGGACGTAGTCCAGCAACCGGCGCCGGCGCCCCACGAGCATCAGCAGACCACGACGACTGTGGTGGTCCTTCTTGTGCTTGGACAGGTGGTCGTTGAGGTGGTTGATGCGCACTGTGAGCAGCGCGATCTGCACCTCGGGCGACCCCGTGTCGGAGTCGTGGAGCTTGTGCTCGGCGATGATGGCGGGCTTCGCCGCGTCGATCTGGTCGGACACGCGTATTCCTTCGTTCGGGTGACTGCTTACCCTGCCCTGCGGCCGGCTCGGCTGGGAGTGCCGAGAGCGGCCGACCGCCGGTGGCGGGATGCGGCCGCCCTGTGCCTGGCTCAGAGCGTCGGTCAAGGCTACCAGCGCCATGTGAAGAACGGCGAATGGCCCGCGGTCGCCGGTCAGGCCGGCTGCTCGACCGTCCACCGGTAGCGGGCCTGGTGGTGGCGCTGGGACCCGGTGCGCAGCGCGAGCGGCGGGGTGAGCCGCCGCACCCAGGCGTGGGGGCCGAGGAAGGCGGACTCGACCTGGTCGGGACTGACGTCGGGGTGGAGGCCCGCGGCCCCCAGGGCGGCCGCCCGCACCCGGGCCAGCGGCCCGTCGAGCAGCTCGGCGATGATGGCCGGCAGCGTCTCGGGGTCCTTGAGCACCCACGAGTGGGTGCCGCCCTTGACCGTGACCAGCGTGCCCGCCGAGCGCCGGGCGGCGTCGACGGCGGTCTGGTACGGCACCGGCAGGTCGCGGTCGCCGTGGATGACCACCACCGGCACGCCGGCCTCGGCCAGCGCCTCGAGCATGGCCCGGCTGGGCTCGGACCGCATCATGGAGATGGCCGGGCCCAGCATGCGCCACGGCCGCAGGGCGTGGCCCACCAGGGTGGGGCCCACCAGCCGGCCCAGCTTGGCGGCCTGGCCCGGGTTGCGCAGCAGGGGCAGTGTCGAGAGGGTGTCGGCCACCAGCAGGGCGGCCAGGCCCACCAGCACCGGCGGGGCGAAGCGGGACAGGCTGATCAGCCGGTCCCAGCACTCCCCCACCACGGCGTCGATGAGCACGACGGCGATGGCCCGCTCGGGCTCTGCCGCCGCGAGCTGGGTGACCAGCCGCCCGCCCATCGAGTGGCCGGCGAAGACGGCGCGCCGCACCCCCAGCTCGTCGAGCACCCGGGCCAGCAGGTCGGTGTAGGCCGCGAGGTCGTCGCCCCCGGTGGGCAGGCCCTGGGTGGCGCCATGGCCGGCGGCGTCGATGGCGACGACCTTGAATCCCATGGCCACCAGCCGAGACAGGGTCTGGGCGTAGAGGATGCCCTCGGCCGTGAACCCGTGGACCAGCACGATGGGCAGGCCCCGGCCGCACACCGCCACCCCCACCCGGTGGTCGTCGTCGAGGACGATCTCGTGGCGGGCCAGCCGAGGCACGGCCACGAGCTGGCCGGTCTCGGGGGTGGCGCCGGCCGGGCCCTCGATGGGCTCGCCCCCGGCGTCGGGGACCGGGTCGCCGAACAGCGGCGTGACCGTGGCGACCGGCGCGTCGGCATCGGTCCGGACATCGCCGGGATCGACCGCCTCGCTGATGGTCTCGTCGTGGTGAGCCACCATCTGCCCTCTACTGTGGCCCGCCGCCTGCGGGGGAAAACGGATGGTCACTTACACCATAAGCCGCGCCATGAGAACGTGTTCCTGCCGGTCGGCGTCAGTTGTGTGACAAGACCCGGCGGGTGTCGTCACAATCGCGCCCGATCTGCTCGATCAGTGCTTCCACCGATTCGAAGCGCACCTCGCCGCGCAGCCGGGCCACGAACCGCACCG
>DASXRH010000259.1:0-4117 GCA_036506715.1 Acidimicrobiales bacterium | reverse complement strand
ACCCGGCGCAGCACGATGCCGTGCTCGGCGTCGACGGCCACCCGGGCCGGGCACACCGGCAGCGGGGGGCCGCCGGGTCGCAGCCTGTCGGGGGCGCGCGGCTCGGCCGTCACGTCGAGGCAGCGCCGGCCCAGCAGCTCGATCTCGCCCGCCACGGCGCACCGGTGGGTCCCCAGCAGGGCGCCCGGTGCCAGCAGGTCGCCGAGCGCGCCCGCGTCGACCAGGCCGCGGGCGGGCCCCCGCTCGGTGACGAAGGCGGTGACCCCCTCCCACCGCTGTTCGCCGTCGCTCAGCATGAGCACGCCGTTGTCGCCCTCGACCCGCCAGCGGTCGGGCGCGGCGAACCACACCCGGTGCATGTCGGTCGCCTCGGTCGGCCCCGGTGCGCCGGGCGTCCCGACGCTGAGCGTGACCACGCGGACGCTCATCAGCTCCTCGATGCCGCGGGTGCGCCGACCGAGGTCGGTCCAGGTCCGCAGCCGGCCGGCGAGGCTGGCCAGCGCACCCGGCGCCGCGTCCAGCAGCGCGAGCAGGTCCCCCTGCTCCATGCCCGCACGCTAGCCGGGCCGGTCAGGCGAGACGGCCGCGCAGCTCCTGGTCCCAGAAGCGGAAGAACCCGTCCTGGTCGTCGCCGATCTGGAGGAAGGCCACGTGCCCGAACCCGGCGTCGGTGTGGGCCTTGGCTGCGGCCAGATAGGGCTCGGGGTCGGGCCCGTGGGGGATGGTCCCGGCCAGGTCGTCGGGTCGCACGGGGCGCGAGGCGGCGTCGAAGTCGACGGGGTTGGGCAGCTCGGACTGGACCTTCCACCCGAGCGCCGACCACCGGAACCGCCGGTGGGCGGTGGCCAGCGCAGCGCCGGCGTCGGCGCCCCAGCACACAGGGATCTGCGACCAGGTGGCGTCGCCATCGCCGCCCGCCTTGCGGAAGGCCTCGACCAGAGCGGTGTCGGCCTCCGTGGCGATCAGCCCGTCGCCCATCTCGCCGGCCAGCGCCGCCGACTGCTCTCCGGCGGCGGCCACCGCCACGGGCACCGGTTGGTCCGGCAGGTCGAACACCCGGGCGTCCTCGACGGTGAAGTAGTCGCCCCGGTAGGTCTGGTAGCCGCCCTCCCACAGCAGCTGCATGATCTCGATCGCCTCGGACAGCATGAGGTGGCGCTCGTCGACGGCCGGCCAGCCCCGGCCCACCACGTGCTCGTTGAGGCGTTCGCCGGCCCCCACGCCCAGCGTGAACCGCCCGCTCGACAGCACGGCCACCGTGGCCGCCTTCTGGGCCACGACGGCCGGGTGGTAGCGCACGATCGGGCAGGTCACCATCGTCGCAAGACCGATGTTCTCGGTGGCGACGGCCGCGCCGCCCAGCACCGCCCAGGCGTACGGAGAGTGCTGCTGCTCCGGCACCCTAGGGTGGAAGTGGTCGCTGGCGACCACGAAGTCGAACCCGGCCTGCTCCGCCCGCCGTGCGTTCTCCACCAGCTCGCGCGGACCGTGCTCCTCGGTCATGAGCGTGTAGCCCCAGACGGTCATGACCGTTCGTCATACCCCGCCCGGCGGGTGCTATCCCTCCGGTGGAAGCCGGCCGCGTCGGGAGCCTCCAGGGGCCGGGGATAGCATCGCGGGACATGTCCGCCGTCGACCGCCCCGGGACGACCCGCATCGGGTTCCTCGGCCCCGAGGGCACCTTCACCGAGCAGGCGCTGCTCTCCCAGACCGACCTGGCCTCCGAGGCGCTGGTGGCGCTGCCCTCGATCCCCGAGGTGCTCACGGCCGTCGAGGCCGGCGACGTCGACCTGGGGTTCGTGGCCGTCGAGAACTCGATCGAGGGCGCGGTCACCGTCACCGTCGACAACCTGGCGTTCGAGACCGGCCTGCTCATCCAGCGCGAGGTGATCATGGGCGTGCAGATGAACCTGCTGGCCCCGAGCGGCACCGGGCTGGGCGACATCCGCCGGGTGCTGTCGATCCCGGTGGCCACCGCGCAGTGCCGCGGGTTCCTGCAGCGCGAGCTGCCCGGGGTGACGTCGGTGGCCACCTCGTCGACCGCCGAGGCCGCCATGCTGATCGCCGGCCAGGAGCAGGACGGCCACACCGCGGCGATCGCCCCGGCGGTGGCCGCCAAGGTCTACGGGCTCGACGTGGTGGCCACCGAGATCGAGGACCACCCCGACAACGCCACCCGGTTCGTGGTGGTGGCCCGTGCCGGCATCCCGGCGCCCACCGGCCACGACAAGACGTCGGTGGTCATCTTCCAGCGCACCGACCGCCCGGGCTCGCTGCTCACCATCCTCCAGGAGTTCGCGGCCCGGTCGATCAACCTGACCAAGCTCGAGTCGCGCCCCACCAAGAAGGGGCTGGGCCACTACTGCTTCCTCATCGACCTCGAGGGCCACATCGGCGACGAGCTGGTGGCCGACTGCCTGCGCGATCTGCGGTCCAAGGTCGAGGACGTGAAGTTCCTCGGCTCGTACCCCGCCGCCGGCGAGCACGGCCCGGCCCGCCGCCGCGAGGCCGAGGCCGCCTGGCAGGCCGCCCGCGACTGGGTCGACGGCCTCCGCCGCGAGATCCGCTAGCCCCCGCCCGCCGGGCGACGGCCGGTAGCCTCGCCGAGGCGAGGAGCGGTGGCCGAGAGGACGAAGGCAACGGTCTTGAAAACCGTCGACCCGCGAGGGTCCGTGGGTTCGAATCCCACCCGCTCCGCACACGGGTCCCGGCGGGTCCGCACGAACTGCTGTGAACTGGCCCTGACCAGGGCCTACGGTTCGTCGTCATCCGCCACTGACTCTGCGTTCTCAGGTCGGTAGCTCGCGCGGTTGCTCGCGAAGTCGGCCACCTGATTCCGAACCCTGGTGACCGGTTCGTCCTCGTCGCCCTGGGCGTCGAGCACCGCAGCGGCCCGCCGGGCGACGGTCTCGGGCCGGCGACCGAGGCGCTTCACGTAGCCGGCCGTCGTGGCCGGCTTGGCGTGCCCGACGAAGCGGGCGATGTCCTCCAGCGCCTCGTCACCGTCCACGAACAGCGTCGTCACGACCGTGCGGCGCCCGGCATGGGTCGCCAGGTCGGCGCCGATGCCGGCGGTCTTGGCCGCCTGCTTGACGACCTTGGTCACCGCCTGGCGCAGCACGAGCCCGCCGGTCGGGTTGGTGAACACGAGGTTCACCTGCTCACCCCCGTACGTGATCGTCGTCCACTCCGGCGCGGCGGCCCGCTCCTGCGCCTGGGTCTCCCGACGCTTAGCGAGCAGCGCCACGACGGTGGGCATCAACCAGTGCTCACCGCGCGCCCCGTCCGTCTTGGGCGGACCGAGCTGCTGGCCACGCCCGTCGACGTAGACAGACGCCCGTCTCACCTGTGCGGTGCCGGCGTCGAGGTCGAGGTCCTCCCACGCCAGTCCCAACACCTCGGACACCCGCCAGCCCTGCAAGAACAGCAGCGCGACCGCGGCTCCGAGGCGATGGTCCCGCACGGCGCCCAGCAGGGCCCGAGTCTCGTCGCGATCCAGGGCCACACCATCGGACGTGGTGATCCGCACCGGCTTGACGGACCGCACCGGGTTCCCGGCGAGCGCGCCCATCTTCACCGCCTCGTCCACCACCAGAGCGAGCGTCTGGCGATGGTGGCGAACCGTCCACGGGGCCAGGTCGCGACTGAGCTTGGCCTGCCACTCCGTGATCGCCTTGTAGTCGAGGTCCACCACCGGCAGGTCGCCCAACGTCTCCTTGATACGACGCACCCGATCCTCAGCCTTGGCCCACGACGACCGCCGCACCGCGTGCCGATAGACGTTGTGCAACCACCAGTCGGCCAGGCGCCCGACCGTCCGGAGGCCGCCGAGGTCGAGCCCGGCCTGCTCCCGCCGCTTCGCCCGACGCTCGACGGCCTCCTGCTGCGTCTTGCCCATGGCCCGACGAGGTCGCTTCTCCCCGGGCACCCACCAGGTCGCACACCACCGCCCATCCGCCTGCCGGTACACCGACCCCTCACCGTTCGCCGCCTTGCCGAACACCCGCACGCCCTCGGACGTGGGGACCCGCTTGCCCTTACGCCGGGCTGCCATCGCTCTCCCCCGTCCAGTTGCCGAAAGAGCTAGGCACTGAGCCCGGCCACGTACTCGGCGACC
>DASXRH010000258.1:0-8645 GCA_036506715.1 Acidimicrobiales bacterium | reverse complement strand
GAGAACAGCACGTCGGAGCCGCCCTCCCCGGCGCCGGGGGCCAGGAAGCAGCAGCACCCCGGCGAGTGGCCGGGCGTGTGCAGCACCGCCAGCTCGGCGCCCGCCGCCACCAGCACCTCGCCGTCGGCCAGGTCGAGGTCGGGCTCGCGGTCGGGGTACACGGCGTCCCACAGCATGCGATCGGCCGGGTGCAGCCACACCGGGGCGTCGACCGCGTCGGCCAGGGCGGCGGCGGCGTTGATGTGGTCGTTGTGGCCGTGGGTGCAGGCGATGGCGGCCACCCGGCGGCCCGCCACCGCGTCGACGATCGGCGCGTGGTCGTGGGCGGCGTCGATCACCACCACCTCGCGGTCGTCGCCCACCAGCCAGATGTTGTTGGTCACCGCCCACTCGCCGCCGTCGAGGGCGAAGATCCCGTCGGTGGTGACCAGCTCGATGCGGGGCGCGCTCACGCCAGCCGCACCACGCTGCGCAGCACCTCGCCCCGCTCCATCTTGTGGAACGCCTCCTCGACCTCGTCGAGCCCGATCGTCTCGGACACGAAGGCGTCGAGCGGCAACCGGCCCTGGAGGTGGTGGTCGATCAGGGTGGGAAAGTCCCGCGACGGCAGGCAGTCGCCGTACCACGACGGCTTGAGCGCGCCGCCCCGGCCGAAGAACTCGATCATCGGGATGTCGGGGAAGCGCATGTCGGGCGTCGGCACCCCCACCTGGACCACGGTGCCGGCCAGGTCGCGGGCGAAGAAGGCCTGCTCCAGGACGGCGGGGTGACCCACGGCCTCGATGCACACGTCGGCGCCGAACCCGCCGGTGAGCTCGCGCACGGCCTCGACCGGGTCGGTGGTGCCGGCGTTGACGGTGTGGGTGGCGCCGAAGCCGCGGGCCCACTCGAGCTTGCGGTCGTCGAGGTCGACGGCCACGATCGTCGTCGCCCCGGCCAGGCGGGCGCCGGCGATGGCGGCGTCGCCCACCCCGCCGCAGCCGAACACGGCCACGCTGTCGCCCGGGCCCACGCCGCCGGTGTGGATGGCGGCGCCGATGCCGGCCATGACCCCGCAGCCGAGCAGGCCGGCCACCTCGGGCCGGGCCGCCCGGTCGACCGGCGTGCACTGGCCCGCCGCCACCAGCGTCTTGTCGGCGAAGGCGCCGATGCCGAGCGCGGGCGCCAGCGTGGTGCCGTCGGCGAGCGCCATCTTCTGGGTGGCGTTGTGGGTGGCGAAGCACAGGTGGGGCTTGCCCTTGCGGCAGGCCCGGCACTGGCCGCACACGGCCCGCCAGTTGAGGACGACGAAGTCGCCGGGGCCCACGCCGGTCACCCCGTCGCCCACCGCCTCGACCACCCCGGCCGCCTCGTGGCCCAGCAGGAACGGGAAGTCGTCGTTGATGCCGCCCTCCCGGTAGTGGAGGTCGGTGTGGCAGACACCGCAGGCCTGCACCGCCACCAGCGCCTCGCCGGGACCGGGATCGGGCACGACGACCGTCTCGATCGTCACCGGCTCGCCCTTGCCCCGGGCGATCACCCCGCGTACCTCGTGCGCCATCGTCTTCCCCTCGTGGTGTGACCGATGTCCGGGCCCCGACCCTACGACGGCGGTGGTAGGCACGAGGCATGGACGCCCACGCGCTGGCCGCCGACGTGTGGGACGGCCTCGGCGGCGACCCCGGGGCCGCCGAGCGGCTGACCGTGACCGGACCCGAGCACGTGCTGCCGTCGGTGTTCGAGGTGACGGCGGCGGCCGCTGCCGCGGTGTCGGCGGCCACGCTCGCGGCGGCCGAGGCCGGTGGGATGACCGGCGCGGCGGTGGTGGTCGACACCACCCATGCCGCCCTGGCCTTCCGCAGCGAGCACTACGTGCGGGTGCCGGACGGCCCCGAGCTCGGCACCGTGTGGGACCCGGTGGCCGGCGACTACCCGGCGGCCGACGGCTGGATCCGCCTCCACACCAACTTCCGGGCCCACCGGGCGGCCGCCCTCCGCACCCTGGGCCTGACCGACGCCGGGGCGTCGGCGACCGCCGTGGCCGAGGCCGTGGCGGGCTGGCCCGCCGAGATGCTGGCCGACGCGGTCCATGCCGCCGGCGGCTGCGCGGCCGCCCTCCGCTCGGCCGGCGCCTGGCGGGCCGGCGAGCAGGCGGCGGCGCTGGCGCCGCTGCCGCTGGTCGCCCTCGCCCCGATCGAGCCGGGGGCGGCGGGGCCCGTGACCGGCGCCGGGCCGGCGCTGGCCGGGGTGCGGGTCCTCGACCTGACCCGGGTGATCGCCGGGCCGGTGGCCGGGCGCTTCCTGGCCGCCCATGGCGCGGAGGTGCTCCGGATCGACGGGCCCGATCCCGAGGACGTCGCCGTGCTGGTGGTCGACACCACCGTGGGCAAGCGGTCCACCGTCGTCGACCTGGCCGCCGCCGGCGGGCGGGACGCCTGGGCCCGCCTGCTGGCCTCGGCCGACGTCGTGCTGAGCGCCTACCGGCCGGGGGCGCTGGCCGCGCTGGGGCTCGACCCGGCGGCGCTGGCCCTCGCCCGCCCCGGCGTGGTGGTGGGCACGCTGTCGGCCTACGGCGGGGTGGGCCCGTGGGGCGGTCGCCGGGGGTTCGACAGTCTGGTGCAGATGGCGACCGGCATCGCCGACGAGAGCAGGCGGGCCGCCGGCGAGCCCGACGGGCGGCCGGTGCCGCTGCCGGCCCAGATCCTTGACCACGCCTCGGGCTACCTGCTGGCCGCCGGGGTGCTGCGGGCGCTGGCGGCGCGGGCGGTCGACGGGGTGCCCCGGGAGGCGGCGGTGTCGCTGGCCCGCACGGCGGCGTGGCTCGACGGGCTGGGCCGGGGCGGCGATCCCGCGGCCGGCCCCCTGCCCGCCGAGGTGCCGGCCGGCCTCGCGGTCGAGCTGCGCGGCCCGTGGGGTCGCAGCCGCCACGTCCGCTGCCCGGGGACGGTCGCCGGCTCGGCCCCGGCGTGGGCGTCGGGACCCGCGGTGCTGGGCGCCGACGCCCCTGCCTGGGCCGGGGGCTGACCGCCGCGTCAGCCGGCGGGGGACGGGAGCGGCGCCCGCGAGGTGATGGCGATGCGGTTCCAGGCGTTGATGACAACCGCGGTGAACACCAGCTGGCTCAGCTCCTCGGGGCTGAACTGGGCCCGGGCGGCGTCGACGACCTCGTCGGGCACGTGGCCGTCGGCCACCAGGGTCACGGCCTCGGTCAGGGCCAGGGCCGCCCGCTCGCGCTCGGTGAAGAGGGGCACCTCCCGCCAGGCCTGGAGGACGTCGAGGCGCTGCTGCGACTCGCCGGCGGCCCGGGCGTCCTTGGCGTGCATGTCGAGGCAGAAGGCGCAGCCGTTGATCTGCGACGCCCGCTGCTTGACCAGGTTGAGGAGGGAGGTCTCCAGGCCGGACTTCCCGACGGCGCCGTCGAAGGCGAGCATGGCCTCGTAGCCCGCCGGCCAGGCGCCGGCGATGTCGACCCGGGGGAGGTCGGTTCCGGTCTCGGTGGTGCTGTCGGTCGCGGTCATGGGCGCCAACATACGAACGGCGTGGACCAGTTGCCTGGGCCAGTTGCCCGCCGATTGACTGGGCCAGTGGTGGATCTCCTGCTGACCATCGACCCCGCCGTCGCCGGGGGTCGCCGCCGGGCGATCGAGGCGGCCCTGCGCTCGGCCATCCGGGCCGGCCGGCTGGTGGCCGGCACGGCGCTGCCGTCGTCCCGGACCCTGGCCGCAGACCTGGGCGTGGCCCGGGGCACGGTGGTCGACGCCTACGACCAGCTGGCCATCGAGGGCTACCTCGACACCCGCCAGGGCGGGCGCACGGTGGTGGCGGCCCTGCCCCTGGTCCCCGAGGCCCCCGAGCCGCCGGCGCCGGCCCCGCCCCCGCCGATCGACCTGCGGGCCGGGGCCCCCGATCTGTCGGCCTTCCCGGTGGCGGCGTGGACCGCGGCCACCCGGTCGATCCTCCGGGCGGGGCCGGCCGACGCCCTCGACTACGCCCCCGCGCGGGGACGGCCCGAGCTGCGGGCGGCCCTGGCCGCCTACCTGGCCCGGGCCCGGGGCGTGGTGGCCGCGCCCGAGCACGTGGTGATGGGCAGCGGGATCGACAACCTGCTGGCCGTCCTGACCCGGGCGCTGGCCGCCAGCGGGCGCCGAGTGGTGGCGATGGAGGACCCGTGCCTCCACTTCCACCGGGCGATCGTGACCGCCGCCGGCGCCCGGGTGGTGCCCGCCCCTGTCGACGAGGCCGGCGTCGAGGTCGACGCCGTGGCCGCCGCCGGGGCCGGCGCCGCCGTGGTGACACCGGCCCGCCAGTCCCTGCTGGGCATGACGCTCGCCCCGGGCCGGCGCAGCGCGCTGCTGGCATGGGCCCGGGCGTCCGACGGCCTGGTGGTCGAGGACGACTACGACGGCGAGCTGCGCTACGACCGCCAACCCATCGGGGCGGTCCAGGGCCTCGACCCCGAGCGGGTCCTGTACCTGGGCACGCTGAGCAAGAGCCTGGCGCCGGGCCTGCGGCTGGCGTGGGCGGTGGTCCCGCCGGCGGTGGCCGCCGACGTCGACGAGGAGCTGGGCCTCCACTCGACGGTGTCGTCGCTCGACCAGCTGGTGGTGGCGGAGCTGCTGGGCAGCCAGGCGTTCGACCGCCACCTGCGGCGCATGCGGTCCGAGTACCGGCGCCGGCGCGACCGGTTCGTGGCCCTGCTGGGCGAGCAGGCGCCGGCGACCTGGGTCGAGGGGGTGGCGGCCGGGCTCCACGCCCTGGTGCGCTGGCCCGAGGAGGCGGCCGGGGAGTCCGACCTGCTGGCGGAGGCGGCCGAGCGGGGCATCGGCGTCACCGCCCTCGGCCCCGGCTGGCACGGGGTGCCCCGGGCCGAGGGCCTGGTCGTGGCCTACGGCCGCCCGCCGGCCCACGACCTCGAGCGCCGCTACCAGGCGTTCGCCGCCCTGATGGCCGACCTCGTCGCCTGACCACGGGGCAGCATGGCGCCATGCCCATCCCCGGAGCTCACGTTCTGCTGTACACGACCGAGCCCGAGGCGGTGCGGGAGGTGTTCCGGGACGTGTTCGGCTGGCCCCACGTCGACGCCGGGGGCGGCTGGCTGATCTTCGCCCTGCCCCCGGCCGAGCTGGGCGTCCACCCCACCGAGGTGCCGGCCGGCGGCGGCTCCACGCCCCACCTGTTCTCGCTCATGTGCGACGACATCGAGGTGGCGGCGGCCGAGCTGCGCGACCGGGGCCTGCCGGTGAGCGAGCCCCGCGACGAGGGCTACGGGGTGACGACGATGGTCGGGCTGCCGGGCGGGCTGGAGATCCAGCTCTACCGGCCCCGCCACCCGACGGCGACCTGACCCCGCCGTCAGGGGCCGGGCAGCAGCGCCCGCACGGCGTCGATGGTGTCGGCCTCGGCGGCCGACTTGTCGTCGCGGTAGCGGCGGACCCGGGCGAAGCGCAGCGCCACCCCGCCGGCGTAGCGGGTCGAGCTCTGCACGCCGTCGAGCGCGATCTCGACCACCTGCTCGGGCCGGACCTCGACCACCCAGTCGCCCTTGTCGATGGCGATGTCCAGGAACCGCTCGGTCTGCCAGGTGAGCAGCTCGTCGGTCAGGCCCTTGAACGTCTTGCCGACCATGACGAACCCGCCGCCCTCGGGGTCGCGTGCGCCGAGGTGGAGGTTGGACAGCCAGCCCCGCCGGCGGCCGCTGCCCCACTCGACCGCCAGAACCACGAGGTCGAGCGTGTGGACGGGCTTGACCTTGCGCCACACTCCGCCCCGGCGCCCGGCCTCGTAGGGCGAGGCGGCGTCCTTGACCATCACGCCCTCGTGCCCGGCGGCCAGGGCCTCGTCCAGCACCCGCTGGGCCTCGGCGGCGTCGGCGGTGACCACCCCGGGGATGCGCCACGGGCCCGCGACCTCCTCCAGCGCCGCCAGCCGGTCGGTGAGCGGCCGGTCGATCAGGTCGTCGCCGTCCCGGTGCAGCAGGTCGAAGAACCGGGACTGGAGCCCGGCGCCGGCCACGCCGTCCTCCCGGCCGAAGGCGCTCATCGTGTCCTGGAAGGTGCGGGGCAGCTCGTCCTCGCCCACGCCGACCGCCTCGCCGTCGAGCAGCAGGCGGTCGGCCGGCAGCCGGCGGACCAGGTCCACGATGCCGGGCAGCCGGTCGGTCACGTCGTTGAGGTTGCGGGTGAAGATGCGGACCTCGTCGCCGGCCCGGTGGACCTGGATGCGGGCGCCGTCCAGCTTCCACTCGACCGAGCACGGCCCCGGCGCCTCGCCCGCGCCCGCCTTGGTGCCGGTGGCGAGCACCAGGGCCTCGCCCACGTCGGCCGCGGTCTGGGCCAGCATCGGCTGGACGGGCTGCAGCAGGGTGAGGCCGATGGCGGCCAGGCCGGGCTCCCCCTCGGTGCGGGCCACGACCGCCACCCGGGGCAGGTCGCCGGCCAGCATGGCGGCCCGGCGCACGGCCGCCAGCGGCACCCCGGCCGCCTTGGCCACGGCGTCGGTGACCAGGCCCTCCAGCGCCCCGTGGCGCAGCTCGCCCACCAGCAGGCGGCGCAGCAGGTCCTGCTCGGCGGCGGTGGCCCGGCTCAACAGGCCGACCAGCTCGGCCGACCGGGCCGCCTGGGAGCCGGCGCCGTGCAACCCGGCCAGGCGTTCGAGGGCGGCATCGACGTCGCCCACCTCCAGCTCGGGCTCGGCGGCCGCCGGGGCCTCGACCGCCGCCACGGTCCGCCAGCCGACGCCGATGCGGCCCTGGCGGGGGGCGCCGGTGAGGATGGCGACCACCACGGGCAGCTCGTCGGTGTCGGCCCGGGCCAGCAGGTCGGCCAGGGCGGCGATCTTCGTCGAGCGGGCGCGGGTGGAGACGAGCTCGTCGGTGGTGGCGGCGGCCTCGGCGAACCGCATGCCCTCCATCCTGCCCCGGCCGGCGGCGAGTGGCGGTCCGGGCGGCGGGCCGCCGAGACTCTGACGCGGTGGACTTCACGACGATGATGGCCCTGGAACCCCACGGCACCGACGTGTGGGTGGGGGCCGGGCCCCGCTACCCGTGGGGCGGGCTGTACGGCGGGCAGATCGTGGCCCAGGGCCTGCGGGCGGCGACGTTCACGGTCGAGCCGGCGTTCCGGGCCCACTCCCTGCACGCCTACTTCATCCGGTCGGGCGACCACACCGAGCCGATCCGGTTCGAGGTCGACCGGGTGCGCAACGGCCGGTCGTTCTGCACCCGGCGGGTGACGGCCCGGCAGTCGGTCGGGGTGATCCTGGAGATGAGCGCCTCGTACCAGGTGGACGAGGAGGCGGCCGAGGTCCAGACGGCCGTGATGCCCCTGGTACCCGCGGCTGCGGATCTGCCCGACGACAGCTGGAGCGAGCTGTTCGCCCGGCGCAAGACCCCCGAGCGGCGGGGCGAGGCGGGGGCGTGGATGGAGGTCGCCGGCGACATCGGCGAGGACCGGGCGCTGCAGGCCTGCGCGCTGGCCTACCTGTCGGACGACCTGCCCACCGAGGCGGTGGTGTCACTGCACCCGGCGTTCGACCCGGCGGCGCCGATGGACCGCCAGTTCATGTCGGCCAGCCTCGACCACGCCATCTACTTCCACCGGCCGGCGGTGGCCGACCGCTGGCACCTGCAGACGTTCACGTGCCACGGGCTGATGAGCTCGCGGGGGGTCAGCATCGGCTCGGTCTTCACCACCGCCGGTACCCACGTGGCAACGGTCGTCCAGGAGGTACTGCTGCGCACCCGCCGGCCGGCGACCCGACAGGGCCTTGACCTCCAGCGACCGTGAGGTCCTACGGTCGCCGGCATGGCCTTCACCCCCGCGGAGACGGAGTACCTGACCACGCAGCGCCTCGGTCGCCTGGCCACGGTGGGCGCCGACGGCGTGGTGCAGAACAACCCGGTCGGGTTCCGCATCGAGGACGGCGGCACCATCGTGATCGGCGGCCGGGCCATGGCCGGCACCCGCAAGTTCCGCAACGTGGCCGCCACGGGCCGGGCGGCGCTCGTGGTCGACGACGTCGTGTCGACACAGCCCTGGCGGGTGCGGGGCATCGAGATACGGGGCCGCGCCGAGGCCGTGACCGAGGCCGAGCCGCCGCTGCCGGGCACGACCCGTGACGTGATCCGCCTGCACCCCGACGTCGTGTTCACCTGGGGCGTCGATCCCGACGCCGCCGGAATGACCCGGCGCACCGCCCCTGACACAGGGTGACAAACCCGCAACAGCGCCTTGTCGCACCGTAGGGCCGTCGGTACGGTCCGGACGGACCTGATCACCAGAGGCGGGTGGGCGATGAGCACGACGACGTCGGACCCCGGCGCGCCGCCGCGCGAGCGGCGGCCCGGGCCGGAGAAGAAGGGCGGCCTGGTCGCCTTCGTCTCGGACAAGGCGATCCCGCTGCTGATCGCCGTCCTCGGCCTGGCCACGGCGCTGGCGGGCACCTGGGGCGCGCTGGCCACCGCCAGGGCCAAGGATGCCGAGGCGGACAGGACCCAGCTGGAGCACCAGGTGACCCAGCTGGCGGACGACAACACCGCGCTGCAGGACGACAAGGCCGAGCTCCAGGCCCAGGTCGACGACCTCACGGCCACGACCACGACCACCCGCCTCACCGACGACGGCGAGCGACCGACCACGGGCACCTCGGGCCAGGGCAGCCGCTCCTCG
>DASXRH010000257.1:0-8795 GCA_036506715.1 Acidimicrobiales bacterium | reverse complement strand
GCGGCGCTGGCTTTCGCGCTGTGGCCCGACTCGACCGAGACCCAGGCCCGCACCAACCTGCGCCACCTGCTCCACGACCTCCGCCGGGCGCTGCCCGACACCGAGCGCTACGTCGAGATCACCCCGGCACGGCTGCGCTGGCGCAGCGACGCCCCCGCCGAGGTGGACGTGCTCGCCTTCCTGGCGGCCTGCGGCGCCGGCGACCCGGCCGCCGCCCTCGGCCACTACGGGGGCGACCTGCTGCCCGGCGCCTACGACGATGCCGTCCTGGCCGAGCGGGAGCGGCTGGCCGGGCTGGCCGCCGACGGCCTGCGCGGCCTGGTCGCCGGCGCGGTGGCGGCCGGCGACGACGCCGCGGCGCTCGCCTGGGGCCGGCGGCTGCTCGCCCTCGACCCGCTGGCCGAGGACGCCTACCGCACGATGATGGAGGTCCACGCCCGGCGGGGCGAGCGGGCCGCCGCCCTGCGGCTCTACCACGCCTGCGTGGAGATGCTGGCCCGCGAGCTCGACGTCGAGCCGTCGGCCGCCACCCGGCGCGCCTACGCCGC
The DNA here is from genome assembly GCA_036506715.1 of Acidimicrobiales bacterium. Lineage (GTDB taxonomy): Bacteria > Actinomycetota > Acidimicrobiia > Acidimicrobiales > VFJN01 > ZC4RG19. Next base: position 8,247 of record DASXRH010000257.1, on the reverse strand, counting down.
GCTCCAGGCCGACGCGGGCGCCGGTCCGGCGCCGGCCCCCGCCGGTGACGACGCGGCGCGGGCGCGCCCCGGGCCGGGCCTGGTGGGGCGGGCGGGGGAGTGGGCGACCGCGCTGGCGACCTGGCGCGAGGCCGCCGGGGGCGCGGCGCGGCTGCTGCTGGTCAGTGGCGAGGCCGGCGTGGGCAAGACCCGCTTGCTCGACGAGCTGGCGCGGGCCGTGCAGGCGGCGGGCGGGCGGGTGGCGCGGGCGCGGGCGTACGAGACCGGCGGGCGCCTGCCGTGGGGCCCGGTGATCGACTGGTTGCGCACCGATGCCCTGCAGGCGCCGGTGGCCCAGCTCGACCCGGCGTGGCGCAGCGAGCTGGCCCGGCTGGTGCCCGAGCTGAGCGTGCCCGCCGCCCCGGCGGCCGGGGGCGACGCCGGGCTGTTCGCCCTCCCCGGCGGCGACGCCCTCCAGCGCCGCCGCCTGCTCGACGCCGTGGGCCGGGCCCTGGCCGGCGGCGGCCCGGTGCTGCTCACCCTCGACGATCTCCAGTGGTGCGACGAGGACACCATCGACGCCGTCGGGTTCGTCCTGCACACCTACCCCGGTGCGCCCGTGCTCGTGGCGGCCACCCTGCGGGACCACGAGGTCGACGCCACCCATCCGGCCCTGCGCCTGGTCGACTCGCTGGTCCGCGACGGCATCGCCGCCCGGGTCGCCCTGGCCCGCCTCGACGCCGACGCGACCGCCGAGCTGGCGGGCCGGCTGACCGGCGCCCGCGTGGACGAGCCGGCGGCCCGGCGCCTGTTCGCCGCCACCGACGGCAACCCGCTGTTCGTCGTCGAGGCGGTGCGGGCCGGCTTCGACGGCCGCGCCGAGGCCATGCCCCTCACACCGACCGTGCAGGCGGTCATCCGCTCCCGCCTCCGACGCCTGTCGCCGGCGGCGTCGCAGGTGGCCGAGGTGGCGGCCACGGTGGGCCGGGACTTCACGCTCGACGAGCTGGCCGCGGCCACCGGCACCGACGCCGGCGAGCTGATCGAGCCGGTCGACGAGCTGTGGCGCCTCCGCATCATCCGCGAGCACCGGGGCTCCTACGACTTCGGCCACGACCTGATCCGCCAGGTGGCGGCCGACTCGGTCAGCCCCGCCCGGCGCCGGCGGCTGCACCGCGACATCGCCCTCGGCCTGGCCGCCGCCCACGCCGACGACCCCGGACCGGTCAGCGCCCGGCTGGCCCGCCACTTCGCGGCGGCCGCGCTGACGCCCGAGGCCATCGCCGCCCTGCGCGCCGCCGCGGCGTGGGCGCTGGAGGTCTACGCGCTCGACGACGCCATCGCCTCGCTGCGCAAGGCGCTGTCGCTGCTGGAGTCCCAGGCTGGCGGCCCGGCGCGCGACGCCCTCGAGCTCGACCTGCGCCAGGAGCTGGGCGTGCCGCTGGTGGCCCGGGACGGCTACGCCTCACCCGCGGCCCAGGAGGTCTACGAGCGGGCTGCGGCGCTGGCCCGCCGGCTGGGCCGGCCGCTCAGCCCGCCGGTGCGCCGGGGGCTGGGCCTGGCTGCCATCATGACCTGCCGCTTCGACCTCGCCGCGGCCCAGGGGGCCGCGCTGCTGGAGGACCGGGCCGACGACCCCACCGCCGCGGTCGAGGGCCACTACCTGTCGGGCGTGAGCGCCTTCTGGCGCGGCGACCTGGCGGCCTCGGCCCAGCACCTGGAGGCCGCAGTGCGGCACTACCGGCCAGAGCTGGGGCCGGAGCACCTGGCCCGCTACGCCCAGGACCCCGAGGCGGTGTGCCTGGTCCGGCTGGGCCTGACGCTGTGGTTCGCCGGCGAGCCCGAGCGGGGTCGGGAGCTGGCCGACCGGGCCCGGGCCCAGGCCACCGCCCTCGGCCACCCCATGACCCGCTGCTACGTCCTCACCTACGCGGCCATGATGGCCGCCGAGGACGGCGACGTCGCCGGGGCCGACGCCCTGGTCACCGAGGCCGAGGCGCTCTACGACCGCCAGCCGATCGGCTCGTTCGTCGCCGTCGGCCGGATGCTGCGGGCACAGGTCGACCTGGCGGCCGACCCCGACGGCGACGGGCGCGCGCTGGCCGAGGCCGTCGACGGGCTCCGGGCCACGGACCAGTCGCTCCACCTCACCTACGGGCTGACGCTGCTGGCCCGGGCGCACCTGCGGGCCGGGCGGCTCGGCGCCGCCCGCGACGTCCTCGCCGAGGCCGAGGCCTGGACCCGGGCCCACGACCAGCACTACCTCGACCCCGAGCTGGGCCGGCTGGCGCGCGAGCTGGCGGCGACGGCCGGTTGACGGGCCGGGGACGCGCCCGGAACGCGCCAGGGAACGCCTGAGGAACGCCCTGTGGGCGAGGGTGACGGCATCCCCCCTGCGGAGAGAGGCGTGCAATGGACGAACTCAAGCAACTGGACGGACCCGTGCGCGGCCGGATCATCCGGTCCGGCGACGCCGACTACGACGAGGCGCGCGCCGTGCACAACGGCATGCACGACCGCCGCCCGGCGGCCATCGTGCAGGCCCGGGACGCGGCCGACGTCGTCGCGGCCGTGGCGACCGGCCGCGAGGCCGGCGTCGACATCGCGGTGCGGGGCGGCGGCCACAGCGTCCCCGGCTTCGGCACCACCGACGGCGGCCTCGTGATCGACCTGTCAGGTATGCACGACGTGCACGTCGACCCGGCCAACCGCCGGGCCCGCGTGGGCGGCGGCGCCACCTGGGGCGACCTCGACCACGCCACCCACCCCTTCGGCCTCGCCACCACCGGCGGCATCATCTCGACCACGGGCGTGGCCGGGCTGACGCTGGGCGGGGGCATCGGCCACCTGGCCCGGGCCTACGGGCTGTCATGCGACAACCTTCTGTCGGCCGACGTGGTCACCGCCGACGGCAAGCTGGTCACCGCCAGCGACTACCAGCACGAGGACCTGTTCTGGGCGCTGCGGGGCGGCGGCGGCAACTTCGGCGTCGTCACCAGCATGGAGTTCCAGCTCCACCCCGTGGGGACGATCGTCGGCGGCCCGATGCTCTTCGAGTACGACGACGCTGCGACCGTCATGCGGTTCTACCGGGACTTCATCGAGGACGCCCCCGAGGCCCTCGGCCTCTTCTTCGGGTGGCAGGTGGCCCCGCCGCTGCCGTTCATCCCGGAGGACCGGGTCGGCGACCTGTTCTGCGCCCTGGTGACCTGCTGGAACGGTCCGGCCGAGGACGCGGCCAAGGTCCTCCAGCCGCTGCGGGACGTGGCCGAGGTCAAGGCCGAGCACGTCGGTCCCATGCCCTACCCGGCGCTCAACAGCGCATTCGACGGGCTCTACCCCGACGGGCTCCAGCAGTACTGGAAGGCCGACTTCGTCAGTGACATCCCCGACGAGGCCATCGGCGTCCACGTCGCCCAGGCCGAGCACATCCCGAGCGTGCACTCGACCATGCACATGTACCCCATCAACGGGGCGGTGCAACGGGTCGGCGCCGACGAGACGGCGTTCGGGCACCGGGACAAGGCGTTCGCCGAGGTCATCGTGGGCGCCTGGCCCGACCCGGCCGACAACGAGGCCAACACCCGGTGGGTGCGGGACTACTACGACGCCGTGCACCCGTACTCGGGGAGCGAGGGCGGCTACATCAACTTCATGGCCGACGACGACGCCGGACGGGTCGAGGCCAACTTCGGGCGCAGCTACGCACGCCTGGCCCAGGTCAAGCGGGCCTACGACCCCGACAACGTGTTCCACCTCAACCAGAACGTCGTGCCGGCGGGCTGACGGGGACGGCGACCCGTCAACCCTGCCGCCCCGGCCGGACCCCTGCTCCCCAGGGACCCGGCCGGGGCCGCGGCGCGTCCGGAAGCTACCGGGGGCGGCAACCTCAGGTGTTGCCAGGACCGGTTCCGCCGACGAGTCCGTCCCACGACCAGTGCGGGATGCGCAGACCATCCGGCACGTCATCTGCGGAGACGTGGTAGCGGGACATCGTGGTCGTGGTCGCCCACGAGAAGTAGTCGTGGAGCACCTGTCGGAGACGCTCGTCGCCGGTGAGGCCGATGTCCGCGAGCGCCTGATCGAAACAGGTGATCGCTCGTTGGTCCATCTCCTCGTGCGGTCCGTTGCCGCTGTGAATCCGCACGACCGAGGTCTCGTCACCGTAGGTCTCCGAGTACCTCGTCGGACCACCGAGAGCCTCCGCCCAGTACGCCGCCAGCCGCTCGGTGTGCTGGGGATGGTAGCCGTGACTGAACGCGTGGCTCACCACCTCGTCGGCCAGGACCCTGGCGTGCCATGCGGCGGCCAGGCTCAGCAGGCCGTCGGCACCACCCGCGGCCTCGTACACCGTGTGCATCGCCCCAGGATGGCAGTCCGCGACGCACCAGGCAGGCCCGGTGAACGCTGGGGCCCGGCCCGGCAGGCCCGGGATTCAGGTGGGGTCGGCCGACGGCGACGTCGCGCCGAGTCGACGCATGGCGAGACCCCGCAATGCGTCGGCTCGCACCTTGGCGTTGCCCGTCAGCGAGAGGTCGTCGTCGTCGAAGAACAGCACACGGCGGGGCACCTTGTACGACGCCACGCGGCCCTTGAGGAAGGCACGCACGTCCTCCTCGTCGATACCCGCGCCGTCGTGCGCGACGACACACGCGACGACGATCTCGCCGAGCAACGTGTCTGGCACGCCGACTGCGAGGGCCACCTTCAACCCGGGATGGCGGAGCAGCGCCTCTTCGATCTCGACCGGCGAGACGTTGGCGCCGCCGGTCTTGATGAGCCCCGACGCGCGGCCCGTCCAATGGAGGCGGTTCTCATCGTCCACCGAGCCGGCGTCGCCTGTGTGGAAGAAGCCATCCGCGTCGAAGACGCTCTCGGGGAGCTCCTTCACGTACCCCTTCATGAGCGTCGGCCCCTTGACGGCGATCTCGCCCTCCTGATCGCGGCCGAGGGCCTGGCCGGTGCCGGGGTCGACGATGCGGACGGCGTTGCCCGGCAGGATCTGTCCCTGGTGTCCCTCGCGCACCTCAGGCGGGCAGGACGCGGGTGTCGAGCTCACGATCGTGAACATCTCGGTCAACCCGTAGGCCGAACGGGCACTCCAGACGTCCTCCACGTGCACGCTCGGATGACGGCCGAAGCTCGTGACGGCGTCGACGTGGCGCAACGTCGAGAGGTCGCGGCGCGCCCAGTCCCGATGGCTCTCGAGCTGGGCGAGCTGATGGGGCCACGCGTGTGGCGATGTGACGCGTTCTGCCTCGAGCAACCGGAGTGCCTCCCCAGGCTCGAAATGCTGCTGGAGGACGAGGCATCCGCCCGCGGCCAGCGTGGCCCCCATGACCATGCAGAACCCGGCGGTCCAGAAGAAGGGGAAGGCGCTCCACACCCGGTCCGTCTCGTCGACGCCGAGGAGCCGAGCGAAGCGCCAGCTCTGCAACGCGGGCGAACGGTGCGCGTGCAGAACGCCCTTCGGCAGCGCCGTCGTACCGGACGTGTAGAACACGACGGCGTCGTCGGCGGGCACGATCTCGGCGGCACAGGCGTCGAGCACCTCGTCGGACACGGCTGCACCGCTCGCGACGAACGCCTCCCAGGGGAGCACCGCGCCGTGCTGCTCGTCCACCCCCAGCCCGACGACCAGCCGCAGGAACGGCAGCGAGGGGCTGTGCAGTCGACCGGGCGCCGACGCGACCTCGGGGCAGATCGCCCGCACCTGCTCGAGGTAGGCGCGCGAGAGCAGCCGGTCCTGGGTGAGCAGGATGGCACTGTCCGAGTGGCGGAGCACGTGCTCGAGCTCGGTCGGCTCGAAGTACGTGTTCACCGGTACGAGGACACCGCCCGACATCGCGACGCCGAACGCGCTCGCGACCCACTCGGGTCGGTTGCCCATGAGCAGCGCGACCCGGCCACCCTTCTCCAACCCTTGGGCGAGCAGCGCGCGGGCGACAGCACGCGCGTGTCGCAGCAGGTCGTCATAGCTCCACCGCGTGACGGCGCCATGGCCGTGGAACACGACCGCCTCGTGGTCGGTGACCCGTGCGCTCGCCTCGGCAAGCATCGCGCCGAGCGTGAGCCCCCCGATCCCGGGCTCGGTGGCAGCCGGCGGACCGAGGAACGTCGTCAGGGCAGCTCGACCTCGACTGGTCCCGTCGCCATCACCGTGCCGTCCTGGGTCGTCATCACCACCTCGACGGTGACCAGGTCGGCGCCGAGCGTGTCGTCGTGGCGTGCATCGATCACCTCGGCGTCGAGCAGAGTCAGGTCACCCTCGAACGGCGGGAAGCGGTACTGGATGCGCGAGTGCCGGATGTAGCCCTCGGGGCCGGCCCACGCGGCGACGTAGTCGAGCACCCACGCGCCCATGGCCGCGCCGTAGCCGTAGCCGCGGGGCATCCCGATGAGGCGAGCGTGTTCCTCGTCGACGTGGCCCCGTGAGGGTCCGTGGTACAGGCCGTCGGCAAGCGAAGGGTCGAGCTCGGCGATGTCGAGGTGGCGCGACATCTCAGGGAGCCAGCCAGCCTGCTCGATGTGGTCGGCTCCCTCATGGCGGGTGGCACCCCACACCGTGAAACTGAAGGCCCGCCACTCGGTCGCGAAGGTCTGGATCGTATGGGGGCCGATCGGCCGCGTCGGCAGCGCATCGCCGACGCTGACGTCTTGGGCGCGACGTTGCGCAACACCACGGAAGGACCGGATCCATTGGAGGCGCTGGCGGTCGATCTCGTCGAGCTGCTCCGGTGTCCGCGTCGGGACGGGCGCGGTCTGCTCGAAGAACCCGCGGACCCGGGCCTCGTCGGCGAGATAGCGCACGGCGGTCGACCGCTGCTGGGCCACGAGCTCGCCTCGCTGGTTGCGATGGAACGTGTCGCCCCGCGAGAACATCGTCGGCCCGGCGAACTTGGTCTCCGCGATCTTGTAGTCGACGAAGCGGCGCGTCTGCGTCAGGCGGTCACCAGGATGGATGCGCGGGCCGCGGAACCACCACTCGTCACCCCCGAAGATCATGTGCGTACCCGGCACGTTCCCGACGATCGCCGGCGTCGCGCCGTGCCCGGTGTCGCAGCAGACCGCGAACGACTGGGGCGCCACGATGCCCCCGAACACGCTGGCCGCCGCAGCCGATTCGTCGTAGTGGATCGGGTTCGGATACTGCATGCCCTGGACCCACCGTCGGATGTCGGTGACGTTCACCGGTTCCAGCAGCTGCCCACCACCGAGCCACGCGCCCAGTCGCCGGTCGACGTCGGTCGTGTCCATGCGGACCTGGTCGTCCGTTGTCGCCATACGGTTCCCCCCGTTCGTACGGCAATGTATGACATCCGCGTTAGTTCGCGTCGAGCGCTGATCCCCGGCGGCGTCCGGAGCGACGTCGTCGGCGTGTTCACGACGGACGAGGCGGCACCGGCCACTACGACCGTGCGCGACTGGCCGGGTGCTGGCGGCTACTCCGCGAGCGTGTCCTCGGGTAGGACCGGGGCCACGTGTGGCTCGCCCAGCCCGAGCCGCGTGCGCGCGCTGAACATCGGCCCCCGGGCCTTCTCCGGCGGGGCGAACGCCATGAGGCCGATCGGCTTGGGCACGTCGTCGTAGATCGCCTCCATCCCGCCCCGCATGAAGTACGTCTCGTGCCAGAACCCGGTGCCGGCCGAGTCCCGCAGGAAGTCCCTCCACCACTGCTGGTGCGGCAGCTCACGGGTCCACCGTTCGAGCGAGTCCAGGTCGCGCCAGTACTGCCGCATCCCGGCGTGGGGCGGCAGCAGCGAGAACAGCATGTTCTCGTGGAGCAGCAGGCCGTCGGGGCCCTCAGCGACCCCGGCCTGGATCTGGCGCCCCGTCCGGACGAGCTTGGCTACCCCGCGCACGCTGCGGACACGCATTCCCAGGTAGATCACGACCAGATCGGGGAACCCCGACAGGTCCACGGTCTGGCGGCTGACACCCGATCCCCGCTCAGTCATCTCTGCCCCCTTGCCGTCACGCAGTCGGGCTCGACCTCACGCCTGCGACCGTACCGCCCGGCACCGAGCCGATACCTACGGACCGAGGGCGTCCCGGTCAACCGGTAGGACCCCGCGCAGGGGTCAGGTAGGCAGGCGGGCCGACCACGACCATGACGTCACCTCGTGGGGGTGATGACCGATCCTGGCGATGGTGATCCGATTCGGTGAAACACCCGACCGCAGTCGGGTCCGGAGGCAACGACAGAAGGGAACGCACAGATGTCAGAGACGGGTTACGAGCCGACAACTGGATACGGCGAACGGACGG
>DASXRH010000256.1:0-3414 GCA_036506715.1 Acidimicrobiales bacterium | reverse complement strand
GACCAGCGCGGCGGCTACCCGCCCGGGGCCGCAGCCGACGTCGAGCACCGGGTCGGGCAGGCCGGCGAGCAGCGCCTCCTCGACGAGGTCGCACCGGCCCCGCCAGCGGTCGACCCGCAGGTCGATAGTCGCCCCCGATGTGCTGGCCAGCACCGGCCCCGCGTCCCAGCTCACGCCGCCACCCGCCCGGCCGCCGCCCTCACGGCGGCCGCGAAGCGCGTGGCCGGCGCCGCGGCGGCCACGGCGCGGGCGTCCGCCCAGGTGTCGACGTCGGTCCGCTCGGCCACCAGGTGGACCGCCAGGCCCAGCCCCGCCAGCCGGGCCGCCTGGCGCACCCCGGTGTCGGACCGGCTCGTCGGCACGCCGAGGAACGCAGCCGGGTGCCGCCGGCGCAGCCCGACCGTCCACCACCCGCCGTCGGCCGCGGGGCCCAGCACGGCGTCGACCCCCGGTGCGGCCAGCGTCGCCAGCGCGGCGTCGAGGTCGGCCGCCGTCAGCTGCGGCGTGTCCATGCCGACGAGCAGCGCGGGGCCCGCCGCGTGGCGCCAGGCGGCGGTCAGCCGGCGGGCGAGCGAGCCGGTGCCCTGGTCGACCACGACCACCCCGGGCGGGCACCACCCGCCGGGCCGGCCATCGAGGGCCAGTACCACCCGGTCGGCGACGGAGGCGCAGGCCGCCGCCAGCGTGTCGGCCAGCGCGGCGGCGGCCAGGGCGGCGGCGGTGGCCGGCGTGCATGGCGGGCACAGGCGGGTCTTGACCCGTCCGGGGACGGGCTCCTTGGCGAGCACGAGCAGATCCACCGGGCCGGTGTACGCCGGGCAGCCCCGGCGCCGGTCGAGGACCCGGGGGTTGTTTCGCAGGTCGTAAGAGGATGTCGCGGGGGGGCGGCCGTACGCTCACCCCGTGGTCGAGGCGCCCCCGCGCATCCTCGTCGTCGACGACGACGTCACCGTGTCCGAGGTCGTCGCCCGCTACCTGGAGCGGGATGGGTTCGCCGTCGAGGTCCGGGCCGACGGGCGCGAGGCGCTCGACCTGGCGCTGGCGGAGCCGCCCGATCTGGTCGTCCTCGACCTGATGCTGCCGGGCATGGACGGGCTCGAGGTGTGCCGCCGGCTGCGGGCCATCGCGCCGGTGCCGATCGTCATGCTCACGGCCCGCACCCAGGAGAGCGACCGCATCGTCGGCCTCGAGCTCGGCGCCGACGACTACGTCTCCAAGCCTTTCTCGACCAAGGAGCTGGTGGCCCGGGTGCGGGCCGTCCTGCGCCGGGCCCGGGGGCCGCTGGTGGCGGGGTCGCCGGGGCCCGCTCGGGTGCACGTCGACGGCGACCTCGAGGTCGACGTCGCCGCCCGGGAGGCCCGGCTCGCCGGCGAGGTGGTGGCGCTCACCGCCCGCGAGTTCGAGCTGGTGGCGTTCCTCGCCCGCCACCCCCGGCGGGCGTTCGGCCGGGAGGAGATCCTCGAGCAGGTCTGGGGCTACCGCTACGGCGACACGTCGACGGTGACCGTCCACGTGCGGCGGCTGCGGGAGAAGATCGAGCCCGACCCGTCGCACCCCGCCCGCATCGTGACCGTGTGGGGCGTGGGCTACCGGTGGGAGGGCGTCGCCCCGAGAGCCGAGCCGTGAGCCCGCTCGCCTGGCGCTCGGCGCTGGCAGTCGCCGCCGGGCTCGTCGTGGCGGCCGTGGCCGCCGCCGGGCTGGGCGTCCCTGGCCGGGACGCGGCCGTGCTCGTGGCCACCAGCTTCGGCGTCGCGCTGCTCGTCCACCTGGCGGCCCGGGCGCTCGTTGCCCGCTGGCGCAGCCCGGTGGTGGTGGCGCTGGTGCCGGTGACGGCCATGGTGCTCGGCCTGCTAGCCGCGGCCCGGGCCATGTTCGTGTCGAGCCACGACCTGAACGCGCTGGTCGTGGTGGTGGCCGGGGCCGGGACCGCCGGCGTGCTCGGCGCACTGGCGCTGGCCGCCGAGCTGGAGCGGTCGCGCCGCCGGGTGGCCGACCTGGCCGCCCAGGAGCGGGCGGCCGAGGCCAGCCGGCGCGAGCTGGTGGCGTGGGTCAGCCACGACCTGCGCACGCCGATCGCCGGCATCCGGGCGATGGTTGAGGCGCTGGACGACGGCGTGGTCGACGACCCGGCCGAGGTCCGCCGCTACCACCGCCAGCTCGTGGGCGAGGCCGACCGGCTGGCCCAGCTGGTGGACGACCTGTTCGAGCTGTCCCGCATCGAGGCCGGCACGCTCCAGCTCAGCCGGGAGCCGGTGCCGCTGGCCGAGCTGGTGTCGGACGCGGTGGCGTCGGCCGGCCCGGTGGCGCGGGCCAAGGGCGTCCGCCTGTCGGGCCGGGTGGCGGGCGGCCCGCCGGAGGTCCCGGGCTCGCCGCCCGAGCTGGCGCGGGTCGTGCGCAACCTGGTCGACAACGCCATCCGGTTCACGCCGCCCGGCGGCGAGATCGAGGTGACGGTGGGGGGCGACAGCGCCGGGGCCGAGGTGTCGGTGCGCGACGGCTGCGGCGGCATCCCTACCGGCGACCTCGACCGGGTGTTCGACCTCGCCTACCGGGGCGACGCGGCGCGCTCGCCGGGGGTCGACGGCGGCGCCGGCTTGGGCCTTGCCATCGCCCGAGGGTTCGTCGAGGCCCACCGGGGCGACATCGCGGTGCGCAACGAGGGCGGGGGCTGCCGGTTCATCGTGCGGCTGCCCCGGGCCTGAACGGCTCGGCGGCCCGGAACCCCAGGCGGGCGGCGGCCCGGTCCGGGCTGGCGACGATGTGGCGGACGTCGCCGAGCCGCCCGCCGCCGACCACCACCGGCTCGACCCCGGTCCCGGCGCACAGGGCCCGGGCCAGGTCGAGGACGGTGCGGGGCCGGCCGGAGGCGACGTTGAACGGGCCGTTCACCGCCTCGGGGGTCGTGAGGGCGGCGACGTTTGCCCGGGCCACGTCGGCCACGTGGACGAAGTCCCGCGTCTGGCCGCCGTCCTCCAGCACGCGCGGCGCCTCGCCCCGGGCGACGGCCGAGGCGAAGATGGCGGCCACCCCGGCGTAGGGCGTGTCGCGGGGCATCCGGGGGCCGTAGACGTTGTGGTAGCGGAGGGCGGCGACGGCGACGCCGTGCTCGCGGCCGAAGGCGGCGGCGAGGTGCTCCTGGTGGACCTTGGTGGCGGCGTAGACGTTGCGGGGGTCGAGCGGCGTGTCCTCGGTGGTTGGGGCCCAGCGCAGCGGCGCCCGGCACCGGGGGCAGGGCGGCTCGTAGCGGCCGGCGGCGAGGTCGCGGGGGGTGCGGGGGCCCGGCCGCACGATGCCGTGGCCCGGGCATCGGTAGCGGCCGTCGCCGTAGACGACCATGCTCGACGCCAGGACGATGCGGCCCCGGAACCCCAGGTCGTGGAGGGCGCGGAGACCCGCCGCGGTGCCGGCGTCGTT
>DASXRH010000255.1:0-4207 GCA_036506715.1 Acidimicrobiales bacterium | reverse complement strand
CGCCGGCTGCTGGTGCTGAGCCAGCCGACCCGGGGCCTCGACGTCGGCTCGATCCAGTACATCCACCGCCAGATCGTGGCCAAGCGCGACGAGGGCACGGCCGTGCTGCTCAACTCGTCCGAGCTCGACGAGGTGCTGGCGCTGGCCGACCGCATCGCGGTCATCTACCGGGGCCGGCTGGTGGGGATGGTCGACCGGGCCGACGCCAGCCGCGACCTGATCGGCCTGCTCATGGCCGGCGCGGTCGACGAAGCCGCCGAGGTCACACCGGCCGCCGGCGACGAGGAGGTGACGGTCACGTGACCACGGCGACGGACACCCCCGTCGAGCCGCCGGCCGAACCGCCGGGCACCGGTCGCGACGGCGAGCGGGGCCCCGTCGACGGCGGCGGCCCGCCCTCCCCCGCCTCCCGGGTGCTGGACTGGCTGAGCGCCGTGGCCAATGCGCTGGTGCTGCCGGTGCTGGCCCTGTTCACCGCCCTGGTGATCGGCGGCCTGGTGATGGTGTTCACCGACCCGACGACGCTCGACAAGTGGAACTCGTTCTTCGCCCACCCGGGCGCCGCCCTGTCGGCCTCGTGGAACCTGGTCTACGACGCCTACCACGCCCTGTGGCAGAGCTCGGTCGGCACCCCCAGCGCCCTCGGCCGCACGCTGGTCGAGGCCACGCCGCTGGCCCTCGGCGGGCTGTCGGTGGCGCTGGCCTTCCGGGCCGGGCTGTTCAACATCGGCGCCGCCGGCCAGCTCGTCATCGGCGCCACCTGCGCCGGCTGGGTCGGCTTCACCTGGGACCTGCCCAAGCCGATCCACCTGCCGCTGGCCGTGATCGCCGGGTTCGCGGGCGGGGCGGCCTGGGGGTCGATCGCCGGGGTGCTCAAGGCCCGCACCGGAGCCCACGAGGTGATCACCACGATCATGCTCAACTACATCTCGTACCGGCTGCTCGACTACGCCCTGCGGTCCGACGCCTTCCAGCCGCCGGGACGCGACGACCTCATCTCCCGGGCGGTCAAGCCGTCGGCCAAGCTGCCCGAGATCAGCCTGGGCGAGGTCACGTTCCACGCCGGCCTGATCATCGCTCTCGTGGCCGCCTTCGCCGTGTGGTGGCTGCTGGAGCGCTCGACCGTCGGGTTCCGGCTGCAGTCGGTGGGCGCCAACCCCTTCGCCTCCCGGTACGCGGGCATGAGCGTGGGGGCGATGTACATCCTCGCGATGCTGCTGGCCGGCGGCCTGGCCGGCCTGGCCGGCACGGTCAACATCCTCGGGCGGCCGAGCTTCAGCCTCACGGGCGGCTACTACGCCTTCCTCGGCTTCGACGCCATCGCGGTGGCCCTGCTGGCGCGGGCCAACCCGGCCGGCGTGCTGGGCGCCGCGTTCCTGTTCGGCGTGCTGCGGGCCGGGGCCACCGGCATGCAGGCCGCCACGCAGACGCCCGTCGACATCATCCTCGTGATCCAGGGGCTCATCATCATGTTCGTGGCCGCCCCCGAGCTGGTGCGGTCGATCTACCGGATCAAGGCGGGCCGGGGCACCGGCCAGACCTTCACGACCGGCTGGGGGGCCTGATGACCGCCACCCTCACCGACGACCGCCCGGGCCCCGAGGAGCCGCCGCCGCGCCTGGTCCACGACCCCCGAGTGCCGACCGACGCCCGCCGCGTCGGCTTCGGCATCGCCACCCTGGTGCTGGGGCTGATCACCCTCGTCAGCTTCGGGCTGGGCAGCGCCTCGGGGCTCGACGCCACGTTCGTGCTCAGCCGGCCCAGCGACGTCGTGCAGCTCCCCGATCTCGTCCTGCCGGCCCGCGCGACCTGCCTCGTGCTCGGGGTCGCCATCGTGGTGCTGGCCGGGCTGCTGCTGGCCGGGGTAGTGCGCCGGCACGTCTACCTGGTGTTCGGCATCGGGCTCGGCCTGTTCGTGGTGGCCCTGCTGGCCTGGGCGGCCCGGGGCGACAGCGTGAGCATCATCGGCCTGCTCGACGGCACCCTGTTCCGGGCCACGCCGCTGGCCCTCGGCGCCCTGGCCGGCCTGCTGTGCGAGCGGGCGGGCGTGGTCAACATCGCCATCGAGGGCATGCTCCTCACCGGCGCCTTCGTGGCCGCCCTCACCGCCAGCGCCTCGAACAGCGTGTGGGTGGGGTTCGGGGCCGGCCTGGTGGCCGGCGCGGTGCTGGGCGCCTTCCTCGGCGTGCTGTCCATCCGCTACCGGGTCGACCAGATCATCGGCGGCACGGTCATCAACATCCTGGCCATCGGCCTCACGAGCTACCTGGGGGCCAGGGTGCTGTCCGAGTACCCCGACCTCAACGATCCCGGCAAGTTCCGGCCCATCGGCGTGCCCGGGCTCAGCCGCATCCCCATCGTGGGCGACGTACTGTTCGACAACACGGTCTACGGCTACCTGATGCTGATCCTGGTGTTCGGGCTGTGGTGGGCGCTGTTCCGCACCCGCTGGGGCCTGCGGGTGCGGGCCGTGGGCGAGCACCCCCGGGCCGCCGACACCGTGGGCATCAACGTGCTGCGCACCCGCTACCGGTCGGTGATCATGGGCGGGGCGGTGGCCGGCGTGGGCGGCACCTGGTTCACGCTCGAGGCCACCGGCGGGTTCAACGAGAACATGACGGCCGGCAAGGGCTACATCGCGCTGGCGGCGCTGATCTTCGGGCGCTGGCACCCCGTGGGGGCGTTCATCGCCGCGCTGGTGTTCGCGTTCTCCGAGGAGCTGCAGACCCGGCTGGCGCTGCTCGACACACCGATCCCGTCTGACTTCCTGCTGATGGTGCCCTACATCGTGACCATCGTCGTGGTGGCCGGGTTGGTGGGCCGGTCGCGGCCGCCGGCGGCCGACGGCCAGCCCTACGTGGTGGACTGAGTGCCCGAGCCCGCGGTCCCGATCGACTGGGAGGCGCTGCGGGCGGCCGCCGCCGGCGTGGCCCGGCACGCCTACATGCCTTACTCGCACTTCCCGGTGGGGGCGGCCGGGCTGGTGGACGACGGCCGCGTCGTCGTCGGCTGCAACGTCGAGAACGCCTCCTACGGCCTGACCTTGTGCGCCGAGTGCGGGCTGGTGTCTGCCCTCCACGCCGGCGGGGGCGGGCGGCTGGTGGCGGTGGCGGTCACCGACCCCGAGGGCCACGACCTGGCACCGTGCGGCCGCTGCCGCCAGCTGCTGTCCGAGGCCGGCGGGCCCGACCTGGCCGTCAACGAGCGCCCGCTGCGCGAGTGGCTGCCCGACGCCTTCGGGCCCGATCACCTGGGCTGAGAGGGGGCGGGCCGTGGCCACCGACATCCTCGACGTGATCCGCACGAAGCGGGACGGCGGCACGCTCGACGACGAGCAGGTGCGGTTCTTCATCGAGGGCTACACCGCCGGCACGGTGGCCGACGAGCAGGCGGCGGCGCTGTGCATGGCCATCCTGCTGCGGGACATGGCGCCGGCCGAGCTGGCCAGCTGGACCCGGGCGATGATCGACTCGGGCGAGCGGCTCGACCTGTCCGGCGTGGGTCGGCCCACGGTCGACAAGCACTCGACCGGCGGGGTGGGCGACAAGGTGTCGCTGGTACTGGCCCCGCTGGTGGCGGCGTGCGGCGCCGCCGTCCCCCAGCTGTCGGGGCGGGGGCTCGGCCACACCGGCGGCACGCTCGACAAGCTCGAGGCCATCCCCGGCTGGCGGGCCACGCTCACCACCGACGAGGTGGTGGCCCAGCTGCAGACGGTCGGGGCGGTGATCTGCGCGGCCAGCGACACCCTGTGCCCGGCCGACCGCAAGCTCTACGCCCTGCGCGACGTGACCGCCACCGTCGAGGCGATCCCCCTCATCGCCAGCTCGATCATGGCCAAGAAGATCGCGGAGGGCACCGACGCCCTGGTGCTGGATGTCAAGGTGGGCGCGGGTGCCTTCCTGCCCGAGCACGAGCGGGCCCGGCAGCTGGCCGAGACCATGGTCGAGCTGGGGCAGGCCCACGGGGTGCGCACGGTGGCGCTCATCACCGACATGAACGCCCCGCTGGGCCGGGCGGCCGGCAACGGCCTGGAGGTGGCCGAGTCGGTCGAGGTGCTGCGGGGCGGCGGGCCGCCCGACCTGGTCGGGGTCACGCTGGCCCTGGCCCGTGAGATGCTGGCGCTGGCCGGCCTGGCCGCCGACCCGGCCGAGGCCCTGGCCGACGGCCGGGCCCTGGCGGTGTGGGACGCGATGGTCCGGGCCCAGGG
>DASXRH010000254.1:0-3231 GCA_036506715.1 Acidimicrobiales bacterium | reverse complement strand
TGGCAGCGCGCCTCGGCCACCCGGTGGAGCTCGGGCGGGCGGGTCACACCGCCTCCGCCGCGGCCAGCAGCGCCAGGTCGGCGCCCGGGGCACCGACCAGGCAGACGCCGAGCGGGCAGCCCTCGACCGTCGCCAGCGGCTGCGACACCGCGGGGGCGCCGGCGAGGCCGGCGATCGCGGTCAGCCGCAGGGTGGCGAGGCGGACGGCGCCGTAGGCGTCGGCGTCCATGCCGGGCGCCGGGGCCGGGCCCGGGGCCGAGGGAACGACCAGGGCCACGCCCCTGGCGGTGGCGGCCAGGACCACCGCCCGCACGGCCGCCCTCACCCCGTCGGCGGCCGCCACCTGGGCGGGCGTGACCCTGGCCGACGCCTCGAACCGGCCGCGGATGCCGGGGCCCATGGCCGGCCGCTCGCGGCTGAACCAGTCGCCGTGGGCGGCCCAGGCCTCGGCCATCTGCCGGGCCCGGAAGGCGACGAGTGCGGCGTCGAGGTCGAGGCCCGCGGGCCCGGTCGCCACCGGCACCCCGAGCGCGGCGGCCACGGCACCGGCGCCCGCCACCACCGCGGCGGCGGCCGGCTCGCCCGCCACCGCCAGTGCCTCCTCCACAACCAGCAGGGACGTCACGGGCGACGGCTCGCCCTCGTCGCCGAGCAGCGCCCTGGCCCCGGCCGTCAGCACCCCGGCGTCGCGGGCCAGCAGGCCGACCGTGTCGAACGAGGGCGCCAGGGGCACGACACCGGCGATGGGGACCGCGCCGTGGGTGGGGCGCCAGCCGAGGATGCCGCAGTAGCTGGCCGGCACCCGCACCGACCCGCCGGTGTCGGTGCCGATGGCCAGGTCGACCAGGCCGGCGGCCACCGCGGCCGCCGAGCCCGCCGACGATCCGCCCGGGGCCCGCCCGGGGGCGGCCACGTTGACCGGGGTGCCGAAGTGGACGTTGGTGCCCGACAGCGAGAACGCCAGCTCGTCGGTGATGGTCCGGCCCACCACGGTGGCCCCCGCCGCCAGCAGCCGGGCCACCGCCGGCGCGTGGCCCGGGGCCGGGGCCCGGCCGGCGGCGAATGTGGGGTTGCCGGCGCCGGTCACCGCGCCGGCCACGTCCACAAGGTCCTTGACCGCCAGCGTGCGCCCGGCCAACGGGCCGGTGGCGGCGCCCGTGGCCAGGACCGCCGGCGGCTCGACGAAGGCGCCGACCGTGTCGGTGGGCACGACCACGGTCACGGCGTTCCGATCGCCGCGACCAGATCGGCGGCCAGGGCCGTGGAGTCGAGGCACTCGCGGACGTCGTGGACGGTCGAATCACGATGGCCGGTGACGAGTGGGGCGTTCTCCGCCATGGCCCGGCGTCGGAAGCGTCAGGCCGTGAACCTGCCGGCCAGCAGGCTCATTGCCCCGATGGCCGGCGGCTCGGCCAGCAGCGACCCGCCCTCGCCCAGGATCAACGCCGCCGCCTGACCGGCCATGTGGGCGTCGACCGCCTCGGGCGAGGTGAACAGGTCGACCAGGTAGAAGGTGGTGGGATCGTCGGCCGACCGGCCGGCGATCCAGGTGGTGGTGCCCGGCTCGTCCTCCACGAACGGCAGGGCACGCTCGAGGATGCCGGCGAACTGGTCGGCGCCCTCGGCCGTCGTCCTGAACGTGATGACCATGCCTGGTGTCGTCATGGCCACAACCTACGACTACGCCTTCCCCAGGATTCGAACGACTGGTCGCGCCCCTACCGTCGGGCCCCGGAGAACCCGCCAGGACCCCCCGGAGGAGACCGCCATGCCGTTCATCACCGTCGGCTCCGAGAACGGCGCCGACATCGACCTGTACTACGAGGACCACGGCTCCGGGCAGCCGATCGTGCTCATCCACGGCTACCCCCTGGACCTCCACTCCTGGGAGCGGCAGGAACGGGTGCTGCTGGGCGCCGGCTACCGGTGCATCGCCTACGACCGCCGCGGGTTCGGCCGGTCGGACAAGCCCACGGTCGGGTTCGACTACGACACGTTCGCCGGGGACCTCCGCACGCTGGTCGATCACCTCGACCTGCAGGACATGGTGCTCGCCGGCTTCTCGATGGGCACGGGCGAGGTCACCCGCTACCTGGGCACCTACGGCTCGGGGCGGGTGCAGAAGGCGGTCCTGCTCGGCACCATCCCCCCGTTCCTCAAGCTCACCGACGACAACCCCGAGGGGGTCGACGGCAAGGTGTTCGAGGACATCAAGACGGCGATCGTGGCCGACCGCTACGCCTACTTCGACGACTTCCTCGCCAACTTCTACAACACCGACGTGCTGGGCGGGACCCGGATCAGCGACGCCGCCCTCCGGAGCAGCTTCGTGGTCGCCTCCCAGTCGTCGCCCTATGCCAGCTACGTCTCCGTGGACGCGTGGCTGACCGACTTCCGGCCCGATCTGCGCAAGATCGACGTGCCGGTGCTCGTCGCCCACGGCACCGAGGACCGCATCCTGCCGTTCGACGCCACGGCCGCCCGGCTGCCGGCGCTGCTCGACGACGTGCGGCTGGTCCCGGTCGAGGGCGGTCCCCACAACATCGGCTGGACCTACCCCGACGAGGTCAACAGAGCCCTCCTCGACTTCCTGGCCGAGTAGCGATCGGACACCGCGGCACAAGGGGGGTGACGTCCGGCTTCCGACCGTCCACACTGGTGGTCAGGACCGATGATCCTCCCCGAGGGGGTGCCCATGTCCGCTCGACTCGCCGGAGTGCCCGAGGTGGTGCCGCAGCTCTCGCGCGGCAAGCACCGCAACCCCCGCAAAGGCGCCTGCTTCATGGAGCTGGCGTCGTACCTGGCCGGCGAACGCTGGAGCGACCACCCGGCCTGCACCCACCCGATGCTGGCCACGCTGGCCCGCCTGGTCAACGACCACACCTCCGACACCGGCCGCCCCCGCCTCGGCCGCCTGGTGCCCCGGGTCATCGGCCTGACGGGCGACGACCGCCGGGTCGACGTCGAGCTGGCCCTGCGGTCGGCCCGGGCCGCACTGCCGGTGGTGGCCGCCGAGCGCCAGCGCGTCATGGCCGTGGCGGTACTGGCCGCCGAGCGGGCTCTGGCCGACATCGACGGCCGGCCGGCCGACGACGTCAGCGAGGCCAGCGCGGAGGCCCTGGACGACGTGCCGCTGGCCGCCGACTGGGCCCGGCGCTTCACCGAGCAGGTGGGGGGCACCCCCCGCCACTTCCGGCGCCACGCCGCCGCCAACACCATCCGCTACGCGGT
>DASXRH010000253.1:0-8188 GCA_036506715.1 Acidimicrobiales bacterium | reverse complement strand
CGGGCCGAGACCGCCCGCCTGGGCCTGCCGGCGCGGCTGGTCCCCGACCCGCAGCTGGCCTGGGACGTCGACCTGCCCGTCGACCTGGCCTGGCCGGGCGCACCGGGCCCGCCGGGCCCGCCGAGCGCGGGCACCACGCCGGCGGCGGTGGCCCGGTCGCTGCTGGCCGACCTGACCGTCGGCTCGCCGCGGTCATCCTGACGTGACCGCGCCCGGTCCCGTGGGGCTCAACCTGCCGACCCCGGGCGCCGCCCTGGCCATCGCCGCTCACCCCGACGACGTCGAGTTCGGCGCCGGTGCCACCCTGGCCCGGTGGGCGGCGGCCGGCTGTGTCGTCCACCACCTGGTCTGCACCGACGGGTCCAAGGGCACCTGGGACCCCGACCAGGACCTCACCGAGCTGGTCGCCCAGCGCCAGCGCGAGCAGCGGGCGGCCAACCGGGCCCTCGGCGGCACGGGCGAGGTGGTGTTCCTCGGCTGGCCCGACGGCGAGCTCGACTCGGGGCTGCGCCAGCGCGGGCAGGTGGCCTACTGGATCCGCCGGCTGCGCCCCGACGTCGTGGTCGGCCACGACCCGTGGAAGCGCTACCGCCTCCACCCCGACCACCGCCACGCCGGGTTCCTCACGGTCGACGGCGTGGTGGCGGCCCGCGACCCCCACTTCTTCCCCGAGCAGTCGCTCCCCCACCACCGGCCCTCGGCGCTGCTGCTGTTCGAGGCCGACGAGCCCGACCACGTCGAGGAGGCCGCCGACGACGCCGTCGACCGCAAGCTGGCGGCGCTCGAGTCGCACGTCAGCCAGCTGCGCTCGACGATGCTCGTCGACCCCGACTCTCCCGAGGCCGAGGCGCAGCTGGCCGCCTTCCGGGGCAGGGTGCGCGACCGCCTGGCCGAGCACGGCAAGCTGGCCGGCGTGCCCCAGGGCGAGGCTTTCAAGGCCATCACCCAGCTGTGACCGGTCAGTTCAGCGACGGGTGGGCGGGGTGGTCGGCCAGCATGGCCGTCTTCCCGCCCTGGCGCCGCAGCACCGCCTGCCACATGGCGACGGGATCGGGGGCGAACACGTCGGCGGCCGCGGCATCGACCACCAGCCACGCCCCCTCGTCCAGCTCGGCCTCCAGCTGGCCGCCGCCCCACCCCGAGTAGCCGGCGAAGAAGCGGATGCCGTCGAGCCCGCCGGCCACCTCGTCGGGCTCCCGGTGGAGGTCGACCGTGCCCACCTCGCCCAGCACCGGCGACCAGCCGGGCGGGTCGTCGGCGTCGGGCCGGCGCCGGCCCAGGGCCAGCACGCCGTTCTGCTCGACCGGCCCGCCCATGTAGAGGACCGTCGGCGACGCGGCCAGATCGGCCCACTCGTACAGGACCGCCCCCACCTCCAGCTCGGTGGGCCGGTTGAGGACCACGCCGAGGGCGCCCTCGGCCGAGTGCTCGATCATGAGCACCACGGTCCGGTCGAAGTTGGGATCGCCGAGCATGGGCTCGGCGATGAGCAGCCGGCCTGCCGTGCTCGCGCTCTCGCTCGGGGTCACCACCTCCAGCATGCCGCAGCCCGGGGAGGGCGAGGCAAGGGCCGGTTCCAATGGGAGACTCGGGCCATGACCGATCCCGGCACCGGTGCCCTGGCCGATGGCACCTACGACGCCCTGGTGGTGGACGCCGAGGCGGGCGACGACGGCTCGGTCGGCGTCGAGCTGACCATCGTCGCCGGGGCCGCCAAGGGCGAGGTGGTGGCGCTGCGGACCACCGGGCTGGCGGGCGACCCGCTCGACCTGCTGGGCGTCCCCGCCACCATCACGGTGCGCGACGGCGAGCCCTCAGTCCGGTTCGAGCCCTGACAGCGCCGCCCGTAGCGTGGCGGCCACGGCGGCGGCCTCGTCGTCGGAGGCGTAGCGGCCCCGGGGCCAGAAGAACCCCCGCAACCCGTCCTTGCGGTTCCGGGGCACGACGTGGGTGTGGAGATGGGGCACGCTCTGGCTGACCTTGTTGTTGATCGCAACGAACGACCCCGCCGCCCCCAACGCCGTCTCCATGACCTCGGACAGCCGTTGAGCGCGGGCGAAGTAGGGCCCGACCAGGTCGGGGGGCAGGTCGGCCAGCGTCTCGTAATGGGCGCGGGGCACCAGCAGGGTGTGCCCGGGGAACAGCGGCCGGGCGTCGAGGAAGGCCAGCGTGACCTCGTCGTCCAACACGATGTGGGCGGGAAACCGCCCGGCCAGGATCTCGCAGAAGGCGCACGGCCGCTCGGGCATGGCCGGTCACCTTAGAGACCCGCCCGCGGGATGGGCGCCGCCCTGGTCCCCGCCCGGGGGATGGGCGCAGCCCTGCTCCCCGCCCGGGGGATGGGCGCAGCCCTGATCACCGCCCGTAGGGTGGCGCCGTGCGGGTCTCCCTCCTCGTCACCTGTGTGGTGGACGTCGTCGCCCCCGACGTGGGCGAGGCGGCCGTGCGCCTGCTGCGGGCGGCCGGCTGCGACGTGGTCGTCAACCTCGACCAGACCTGCTGCGGCCAGCCGGGCTGGAACGCCGGGTTCGCCGAGGAGGCGGCGGCCGTGGCCAGGGCGACGCTGGCCGCCCTGGAGGCCGACCTCGACGGCGGGGCCGAGGCCGTGGTCGTGCCGGCCGGGTCGTGCGCCACCATGGTCCGCGTCTTCTGGCCCGAGCTGTTCGAGGTGGTGGGCGACCACGACGCCGCGGCCCGGGCCCGGCGGGTGGGCGGGCGTACCCGTGAGCTGTCCGAGTTCCTGGCCGACCACGCCGCCGACCTCCCGCCGTTGGCGCTGGGCCGGCCGGTGACCGTCGCCCTGCACGAGAGCTGCCACATGCTGCGCGAGCTGCGCATCGTCGATGCCCCCCGGCAGCTGGTGGCGGCGGTGGACGGCTGCGAGGCGGTCGCCTGGGCGGGGTCCGACCGGTGCTGCGGGTTCGGCGGGACGTTCAGCGTCAAGCTGCCCGAGGCGTCGGTGGCCATGGCCGACGAGAAGCTGCGGGCCCTCGACGCCGGCGCTCCCGGGGCCGAGCTGCTGGTGGGGTGCGACAGCTCGTGCCTCATGCACCTCCAGTCCCGGGCCGAGGCCACCGGTCACCCGGTCCACGTCCGCCACCTGGCCGAGGTCCTGGCCGCCGCGCTGCCGGCCGACGGCGACAGGGACCGCCAATGAGCGAGCGCAGCGAGCGAACCATGAGCACAGTGCGGTACTCGGCCCGCAGGGCCGATCGCTCATTGCGCGCAGCCCGAAGGGTGCGCCAATGAGCGGCCACCACCAGCTGCCGGACACCACCCTGCGGGAGCGGACCGCCGCCGCGGTGGCCGACGACCGGCTGCGCGCCAACGTGGCCCGGGCCGTCGACCGCTTCGCCGGCCACCGGCTCACGGGCCTGGCCGAGCTGGACGACGCCGACGCCCTCTGCGGGGCTGCCCGGGCCGCCAAGCAGCAGGTGCTGGCCGACCTGCCCGCCCTGCTGGAGCGGTTCGCCGACCGGGTGGTGGCCAGCGGTGGCAACGTGTGCTGGGCGCCGGCGGCCGAGGACGCCCGCCGCTACATCGTCGACGTGGTCGCCCGCCACGGCGCAACCCGGGTGGCCAAGTCCAAGTCGATGGCCACCGAGGAGATCGACCTCAACACCGCCCTCGAGGCCGCCGGGGCCGAGGTGACCGAGACCGACCTCGGCGAGTGGATCATCCAGCTCGCCGGCGAGACGCCCAGCCACATCATCGCCCCGGCGCTGCACCGCGACCGCCACCAGATCAAGGACCTGTTCGTCGACACCGTGGCCGCCCCGCCCGAGCTGGGCACCGAGCCCACCGAGCTGGTGGGCTTCGCCCGGCGGCGGCTGCGCGAGGTGTTCCTGGCGGCCGAGGTGGGCATCACCGGCGCCAACATCGGCGTGGCCGACACCGGGTCGATCGTGCTGGTCACCAACGAGGGCAACGGCCGGCTGGTCACCGCCCTGCCCCCCGTCCACATCGCAGTGCTGGGCATGGAGCGCCTGGCCGCCGACTGGGACCAGGCCGAGCTGCTGCTCGCCCTGCTGGCCCGGTCGGCCACCGGCCAGCGGCTGTCGTCGTACACCAACGTCGTGACCGGAACCCGGGGCCCGGGTGAGGTCGACGGGCCCACCGAGCTGCACGTGGTGATCCTCGACAACGGCCGCAGCGAGTTGCTGGCCGGCGAGTACCACGAGATGCTCGGCTGCATCCGCTGCGGCGCCTGCCTCAACGTGTGCCCCGTGTACCGCCAGACCGGCGGCCACGCCTACGGCTGGGTGTACCCGGGCCCGATGGGGGCGGTGCTCACCCCTTTGCTGGCCGGCGACCAGCCCGAGGCGGCCGAGGTGGCCGGGGCGTCGACGCTGTGCGGGGCGTGCATGGACGCCTGCCCGGTGCAGATCCCCCTCCAGGACCTGCTGCTGTCGCTGCGGCGGGCCAAGGCCACCCACGCCGGCCGGACCGAGCGCGCCGCCTGGCAGGCGTGGGCCGCCGCCTGGTCCGATCCCCGCCGCTACCGGGCCTCGACGCGCGCCGCCACCTGGGGGCGCTGGGCCGCCGACCTGGCCGGACGCCTCCCCGTGGGCCGCGACTGGGCCACGGGCCGCACGGTCCCCCATCCGGCGGCGGCGCGCTTCCGCGACCGGTGGAAGGCGGAGATGTGACCGCCCACCCCGCCGCGACCCGGCCTCACCCGCGGATCCCACGCCCGTGACCGCAACCGACCGCCCCGCCACCGCCGCGGGCAGCGAGACCGGCGACCGGACCGCCTTCCTGGCGACCGCCCGCCGTCGGCTCGCCGGCGACATCCTCGTCAACCCGGTGCACACCCCGCCGCCCACCCCGGCGCCCGGCGACCCCGTGCCCCGGCCGGGCTACCGCAACCTCGACCCGGACGACCTGGTCACCACCTTCGCGGCGGCCGTCCTCCACGCGGAGGGCACCTGCCACGTGGTCGAGGGCGAGGTCCCCGACACGCTGCTCGACCTGCTGGTGGCCGAGCTCGACGGCCGGCCGGTGGTCACCTCGGCCGAGCCGGTGGCCCAGGCCGTCGGCGAGCGGCTGGCGGCCCGGGGCGCGATCGTGGCCGACGCCACCCCCGAGCGGGCGGCCGCCGCCGGCCTCGGGGTCACCGGGGCGGTGGCGGCCATCGCCGCCACCGGCACGGTGGTTCTCGACAGCCGGGCCGCCGGCGGGCGCGCGGCGTCGCTGCTGCCTGCGGTCCACCTTTGTGTCACTGATGTGAACAGTCTGTTCCCAACCCCCGCGGACGTCCTGCGCCGCCTAGGGTCGGGGGGCGATGCGCCTCCCCCATCGTTGGTGCTGGTCACCGGGCCCAGTCGTACCGGAGACATCGAGCAGCTCCTCACGTTGGGTGCCCACGGTCCGACCGCCCTCCACGTGGTGCTCGTGACCGATGCGGGCCGCGCGTCCTCCATCAGCGTGCCGCCGGCCTGACCACGTCGAGCATCCGCGCCCCCACGAGGGGCCCGCGCTTGACTGGCCGTCGGTGACACACCCGTCCGTGCAGCGCCCGTGCGACCGGCCGCCAGCCCGCCGCTCCGGGTGTCCTGCCCTGTCTCCCTGGGGGTTCCGTGACCGACTCCGGCCGCACGTTCGTCCTCGACACGTCGGTGCTCCTCGCCGACCCGTGGGCGCTCCAGCGCTTCGCC
Source organism: Acidimicrobiales bacterium (assembly GCA_036506715.1). Lineage (GTDB taxonomy): Bacteria > Actinomycetota > Acidimicrobiia > Acidimicrobiales > VFJN01 > ZC4RG19. Next base: position 2,531 of record DASXRH010000253.1, on the reverse strand, counting down.
GAGCACGAGGTGGTGATCCCGCTCGTGGTGCTCACCGAGCTGGAGGGCAAGCGTCACCATCCCGAGCTGGGGTGGGCGGCCCGGGAGACGCTGCGGATGTTGGAGTCGCTGCGGCTGGCGCACGGGTCGCTGCTGCGGCCCATGCCGGCCAACGAGATGGGCGGCACGCTGCGGGTCGAGGTCAACCACACCGAGATGGCCGGGTTCCCGGCCGCGTTCGGGCGTGACACCAACGACCACCGCATCCTGGCGGTGGGCCGCAACCTCGCGAGCGAGGGCCGCGACGTCACCATCGTGACCAAGGACCTGCCGCTGCGCCTCAAGGCCTCGGTGGTGGGCCTGGCGGCCGACGAGTACCGCAACGAGCTGGCCACCGACTCCAGCTGGGCGGGCATGGTCGAGCTCGACGTCGCGAGGGCGGTGATCGACACCCTGTTCGAGGACCACGTCGTCGACCTGGCCGAGGCCCGGCTGCTGCCGTGCAACACCGGCGTGGTGCTCCACGCGGGCAGCCAGTCGGCGCTCGGCCGCGTGCGCGACGACAAGGCGGTCCATCTGGCCCGCAGCGACCGGACGCTGTTCGACGTGCGGGGCCGCTCGGCCGAGCAGCGCATCGCCGTCGACCTGCTGGCCGACGACCACGTGGGCATCGTCAGCCTGGGCGGCCCGGCCGGCACCGGCAAGAGCGTGTTGGCCCTGGCGGCCGGGCTCGACGCCGTGCTCGAGGAGCGCACGCACAACCGGGTCATCGTCTTCCGTCCCATCTTCCCGGTGGGAGGCCAGGACCTCGGCTACCTGCCCGGGTCCGAATCCGAGAAGATGTCGCCGTGGGGCGCGGCGGTCACCGACGCGCTCGAGGCCATCGCCGGGCACGAGGTCATCGAGGAGGTGTTGGGCCGCGGCCTGCTCGAGGTGCTGCCGCTGACCCACATCCGGGGCCGAAGCCTGACCGACAGCTTCGTCATCATCGACGAGGCCCAGAACCTCGAGCGGACGGTCCTGCTCACCGCGCTCAGCCGCCTCGGCCAGGGCAGCCGGGTCGTGTTGACCCACGACGTGGCCCAGCGCGACAACCTGCGCGTCGGGCGCCACGACGGCATCGCGTCCGTCATCGAGACGCTGAAGGGGCACCCTCTGTTCGGCCACGTGTCGCTGACCCGCGCCGAGCGCAGCCCGGTGGCCGCCCTGGTCACGCAGGTCCTCGACGGCACGGTCCCCGGCTGACCCCGAATCGCAACACAGCCGCAACGGGCCACTCGCTAGGGTCGCTCTCGGAGACGAATCTGCTGGGGTAGATGGCAGTTGGGCCGAGGGGCGACACGACGCCCACTCTCCTGGCTGCCGCCAGCTGACCCACACGACATGGCTCGTACGGGGATTGCGGCTGTCCACGGTGCGCCGGTTGCCGGCCGACCGCCGTGGCGGTCCGAGTCGCAGGTGGCGTCGTGCGTGCCGGCGGCGGTGGCGGGCGTCGCCGCCGGCATGTGCGAGCCCGGCCCGTTGCCGGCCCCGCCCGCGGTCGCGTCCATCACCCGGCCCCGCCGGGCCCGGCGGGGCCCGCGCCCCTCACCGCGGCTCGCTACGTTGGGCCGATGTCCCTCGACGCCGCCGTGGTCGCCCCGCTGGCGGTCGTCCCGCCGAAGCCCCGGCTGCGGGGGGTGCTGCACCTCGTCGCCTTCCCGGTCTCGCTTGTCACCGGCACGATCCTGGTGGTCGGCGTGGCAGACACCCCGACCGAGCGGTGGGGCTGCCTGGTCTTCGCCGTGGCCACGTCGGTGCTGTTCGGGGTGAGCGCGCTGTATCACCGGGGCGCGTGGCCGCCCCGCACCCACGCACTCCTGCGCCGGCTCGACCACTCGAACATCTTCCTGATGATCGCCGGCACCTACACCGCCATCTGCCTCGCCCTGCTCGACGGCACGGCCCGCGCGGTGGTGCTGGCGGTGGTGTGGATCGGGGCGCTGGCCGGGATCGTGTTCCGGGTCGCCTGGCTGTCCGCCCCTGCCTGGCTGTACACGCCGTTCTACGTGGCGCTCGGCTGGGTGGCCATCGCGGTGCTGCCGTCGCTGGCCCGGGCCGGCGGGGGCGGCATCGTGGCGCTCATCGTCGCCGGCGGGCTGGCGTACAGCCTGGGCGGGCTGGTCTACGCCCTCGAGCGCCCCGACCCGGCCCCGGCCACGTTCGGCTACCACGAGGTCTTCCACACCTGCACCCTCGTCGGTTTCGCCTGCCACTACGTCGCCGTGGTGCTGGCCGTGAGCTGAGGTGGCGGCGACGGGCGGCACACCGGCGAGCGGGTCGGTTCCGATCTACGGCCTCGACATCGAGACCGACACGGTCATCGACGGCCTCGATCCCGCCGTCTCGCCCGTGGTGCTGGCCGCGCTGTCGACCGCGGACGGCGACGAGGTCTACGCCGGCGACGAGGCCGAGCTCATCGCCGCCCTCGACGCCCGGCTCCGCGCTCTGCCCCCCGGCGTGGTGGCCACGTGGAACGGCGGGGTGTTCGACCTGCCGTTCCTCGCCGACCG